>CAZSWW010000019.1:0-12198 GCA_964611265.1 uncultured Sulfurimonas sp.
ATGAGGAAGAAGCTCAAGAGAAATTTGGTTTTTTACTAGATGCTCTTAAATTTGGTGCTCCTCCACATGGTGGTTTTGCTTTAGGATTTGACAGACTTATGATGCTTATCTCTAAAACTGCAAGTATCCGTGATGTTATCGCTTTCCCTAAAACTCAAAAAGCTTCTTGTGTACTTACAAAAGCACCAAGTCCAGTTGATAATACTCAACTTAGAGATTTACACATCCGTCTAAGAGAAAGTTCAAAATAGTTATGAATAAATTATTTCTTATTATCGGAGCTCCTGGCTCTGGTAAAACTACTGATGCTGAACTTATAGCAGAAAAAAATGATGATATAACTCATTATTCAGCTGGTGATATGTTTCGTGCAGAGGTTGCTTCTGGTAGCGAGAGAGGTAAGATTTTAGATAGTTATATGTCTAAAGGTAACATAGTTCCTATAGATATGGCTATAGAAACTATAGTAGATGCTATAAAAAATTCCCCTACAGATATTACTATAATAGATGGTTACCCTAGAAGTATAGAGCAGATGAATAAACTTGATGAATACTTAGCACATGAAAATTCACTTGAATTAGTAAGTGTTATAGAAGTTAAAGTAAGTGAACAAACAGCTAGAGATAGAGTTCTTGGTCGTTCTCGTGGAGAAGATGACAATACAGAAGTATTTAACAACCGTATGAAAGTTTATACTGAACCATTAAAAGATATTCAAGATTTTTATAACTCTAAAGGTATTTTAAAAGTTATTTCAGGCGAACGAACCATTGAAGAGATAGTTAATGAGATGGAAAGTTTCATAAAGTCTATGATATAATAAGAAAAAAGGTAATAAAATGTGTTTATTTTGTAAAATAGTAAATAAAGAGATACCATCAAATGTGATTTTAGAAAATGAAGATTTTTTAGCATTTCACGATATAAATCCAAAAGCTCCTGTGCATATCTTAGCTATACCAAAGGTTCATGTTGATAGTTTCAATGAACTTTCAGGCGAACTTATGGGTAAGATGACATCTTTTATACAAGATGTAGCAAAAGAGTGTAAGATAGACAAAAGTGGCTACAGAGTTATCACAAACATTGGTGAAAATGGTGGTCAAGAAGTTCAACACTTACATTTTCATATACTTGGTGGTGCAAAATTAAGATGGGAACATATTAGTGATGCAGATACACAAGGACACTTTTAAGCTTCTATAGCTTAAAAGTAATTTTTAACTACATAAATGTCTTTTCAAAATCTTATCTTACTACAAAATCTTTATCGTATAAAATCACTTGGATTTAACTATTCGGACTCTTTTTATATTAATGAAGATGATCTCATTAAAACACCTATAAATATAGATGAATTGAAGAAAAACATATTATCTTGTCATCTATGTGATTTGAGTAAATCAAGAACTCAAAGTATGGTAGGTTTTGGTAATGAGAATGCTGATATTATGATAATAGACTATACAGTTTCTAAAAATGAAGATATTGAAAACAAATTTTATACAGGTAAAAGTGGTGAAATATTAAAAAAAATATGTAAAAATGTTTTAAAAGAATCGATAGAAAATATTTATTTTACACATTTAGTTAAATGCAAACCTCTTAATTCAAATACACCATCACCATCTGAGTGTAACTCTTGTAAACCTTATTTATTAGCTCAAATAGAATTTATAAAACCTAAAATCATCATAACTTTAGGTCAAGAATCTTACAAAAATTTAACAGGTGATATAACCAATTTTGAAGATATTCGAGGTCATATAAGTAATTTTAAAAATTACAAAATACTACCTATTTATCATCCAAATTACTTACTTAGAAATCCAGAATCAAAAAAAACAACATTTAATGATTTAAATACTATAAAGAGATATATATGAAAAACATACTTTTACTACTTTTATTTTTACCTGCGATTAGCTTTTCAAAAAGCTTTTTAATATCTAATATACCCATACCAAAAGTATATGTCCAAAACTTAGACCCTTATCCATGTGATGAAAAATGCTTAGAAGATTATTTAAATAATAACAAGATTTTTTCTTTCTTATCTTATGCAAATAAAAAACTTTCTAACACAAAACTAGATGATGTTAGAATGATGCATATTTCTATATTGAATCTTGGTTCAAATATCTTTAGTTCAAAATTAAAAATAGCATTATTGTTACCATATAATAAGATTGGTAAATATGCTGCTTCAACAACAAATGCATCATTGGCATATCTAATGACTAGAAATCATTCTTTTAAATTAAAAAGTTATAAAATACAAAATGAAAATATACAAGAGATAGAAGATGCAATAAAACAAATTAAAAACGATGGATTTTCATATATCATAGCACCAGTAACTCAAATAGGTGCTGAAAATATATCTATTATCAATCCATCCCTTAATATATATTTTCCAACAATAAATAAGAAAGATATTAATACAACATCACAAACTTTATATTTTGGTGGGATAGATTACAAAGCACAAAGTGATAAGTTATTGGAAAAAGCAGTATCTCCATTAGTAATATTTTATGACAAATCCGTTATTGGTAAGAAATTAGCAAGCTATGAAGAAGATAAATTTAAATATACTGATATAAATAATACAGATTCTAATGATACAGAACCAGCAACTATATTAGACGATGTTAAACAAGTCATTAAATTTTCTATACCAAGAAGAACAACTAATCTTGAAAAATATCTAAAAGATAATACCGATATTAATGGTTCATCATGCTTTATAAATACCCCTATAGTAAAAACTGGTATGATAATGTCACAGCTAACTCTTTATGATACAAATACAACAGAGATAACAAATGTATTGTCAACTCAAATAAATTACGACCCACTTCTTTTATCTATGACCCAATATATAGATCGTAAAAATATGATTATAGCAAACTCTATAACTAAACAAAACAACATATTGATAGAATCAAATGCTCTTTTGAATAATGATATTGTTTATGACTGGATAAATTATACAACAACTGTTGGAATTGATTATTTTTATAGCATAATAACATCACAAACTAGAGAGTATGATATAGATATAAAAGATAATCAAATGCAATATGAGATAGAACTACTTAAACCATCTTATTCTAAATTTGTCCCTTTAGATTGAGATAGTTATTTATGCTATCTTACTTAACATCATTCATAAATGATAAAAAATCTTCACTATTCCAATAACCTGGAAATTTATAGATAATCTCTTCATTTGGTTTTACAAAAAAATGTGATGGCACTCTATTTACTTGAAATTTATCAGGATAATCATCAAAATCTTTATCAAGATGCATAAGTATATATTTTGATTTTAATCTATCTATAACCTCTTTATCTTTTAAAGTTGTAGCTTCAAATTTTCTACACCATCTACAGTTAGATGATGTCATAAGTATATAAACATTTTTATGCTCTTTTTTTGCTTGTTGCATTGTTTTTTCATAGTCTGTTGAAAAATCAGAGCCAAATATATATGATGCTAAAAGTAATGTTGCTAAAAGTATTTTCATATTATTCCCAAATCTCTATAAGATTTTTAAATACCTTATAAAGTGATTCTACTTCATAAGCTGTAGTTCTTTCATTTATAGCATGAATGGTATCATTTTTTACACCAAATTCTATAACATCTATACCAAATTGTGCTACAAATCTTGCATCACTTGTACCACCTGCTGTTGAGTGTTTTGGTTTTATAGCTGTTATATTTTCTATCGCTTTATCTATATTTTTCACAACTTTTGTATCGGTATTTGTGCAAAATGGGTATGAGCCTTGAGTAAGTTTCAACTCATAATCTAGTCCATCAAGATGTTTTGCTACAAACTCTGTTATCTCTTTTTGTGTAGTTAAAGTTGTATTTCTAACATTGAACATCATTTTGAGTTCGTTTGGTGTTACATTTGTAACCTCCATACCACTTCTTATATCTGTTATAACAAACTTTGATGGACTAAAAAATTCATCTCCATTATCAAGATTTACACCTGCCATATTTAGAAGTCTTGGAGCTATGTTATGTATAGGATTTATCGCTTTTTCAGGATATGCTGCGTGACCTTGTTTACCTTTTAAAGTGATATAACCATTTATAGAACCTCGTCTTCCTACTTTGATGGCATCTCCAAAATTCTCTTCACAAGTTGGTTCTGCTACCACTATAGCATCTGGGAGTTGGTTAGTATCTTTTAGATACTCTAAAACTTTTATAGTTCCATAGTATGCATCACCCTCTTCATCTGATGTAAGTAAAAGAGATAATGTTCCATTAAAATTTTCTGTATTTTTTACAGCTTGAACAAATGATGCTACACCACTTTTCATATCTTGTGTCCCACGACCATAAAGGTAACCATCTTTTTCAACTAATTTATAAGGGTTAGTATCCCAGTTATCTCCAGCTGGTACAACATCTACATGACCAGCAAAACAAAGATGATCACCATCACCAAATTTTTTATATATAAAAAGGTTTTTAACATCTTCTACATCAATTCTAACTGCTGTAAAATCATTCAAATAAGACTCTATAAAATCTAAAAGACCACCATCATTAGGTGTTTCACTTTTACTCTCAACCATTTTTTTAAAAAGTTCTAGTATCTCCATCTATTTAATACCTGGATTTTCATAAAAAACATAAGGTGTAGAGTAGTTACTTATCTCAAAGTAAAGTTTTTTCTCGCCCTCATCTACTTTATAGTTAAAGTTTGTATCCATATATCCATATCCATAACGATATGATCTAGGGGTATTTCCATCTGTTGATGTCGCAGTTGTTAGTTTATCTATTTTTATAAACCTTTGAACTAACTTTTCACCCATATAAATATCTAAAACTCCATTTGTCCCTGTCCAGTTTTGTAAACTACGACCTATTTTATTTTGTGTTTCTTGTGTGCAAGCTGTTAAAAAAAGTGCAACACTAATACTCGTTAGCCAAAAATATTTTTTCATAATATACTCCAAATAATAAAATTTTTAAATTATACACTTTTTTAATTAATTTTTTAGATATAATTGAATAATTTAAAATTATGTAACAGGGTTGTATGTGAAGATAGATGATATAAAAGATTATAAAGAAATTTTAAATATTGTAAATAAAAATAAAAGTTCTATAGAGCGAAATTATAATCTTAAATCAGATCAAATATTGGTTGAAAAATCTCTTATAGATAAAATTTTATTAATTTTAAAAAAACCATATTATAAAGATTTTGATAAAGTTCAAATCATAAAAACTATTGTAAAAGATATACTAAACCTTAAAGACAATGACCTTATTATGGTAAAAAAAGGTTCAATATTTGTAAAACTTTTTGATGAAAGTAAAAAAAGAAAGATTTCTAAAAAAGAGATAAATACAGTAGCTAGTAGATATAATGGTATCCCTGAAGAAGATTTAGAATTATTTTATGATGAATACTTCGATCAAGAAGATATAGACTATTTGTTTGACTCTGTTGCTGATAATTTTGTAAAAAAATATTTTTTAAAAGGTCGTATAAATAATACTGATTATGAAAAAAATGTTTTTGGATATATTCAAAAACTTATTTTAATCGAACTTCAAAATGATTTTGATGGTGATGAAGATTTTTATATAGGTTTTTCTGGTTATATCTTTAGAAAACATTTTAAACTAGCATTTGAATATATTTCTGACTATATGCTAAAAGAGGCAGCACTAGCAAATAAATACATTTTAGACTTTTTAGATTACTATTCAAATAATATTATTGTTTTTGAAGGTAGAAAATACCAAGTACCAAATTTAGAAGCTGAAAATGGTCTTAGATGGCATGTTCTTTCTATGGTAGCTAGAATCAAACCATATATAATGGCACAAGAGTATATTAGTGAAGCAAAATCTGTCATTGAAAAGATTGATAAAAAGATAGAATCTTTATATATCGATGGTCTTTCACCTATTCAATATAATGATAAAAATATAGAACTTGCAAAAGAGATTAGAGAAGAGATGAAAGAGTGTACTGAAGATATGGAAAAGATACATGACCTACTCCATACTTTAGATAAAAAAAATAATGTTGATACTAAGAAAAAAGAGTTAGAAAGAGAATTATCTGAATTAAGAGATGAAAAAGTTGAACTTAAAGATGAATTGTCTAGTGTTAGAAAAGAGATTGTTGAAAAAACTACTATAAAAAAATACGAAAAACTTCTACAAGAGAAAAAAACTTTTCAACACAACATAATAGTTAGATCAAAAGTTCTTAAACAAAGTAGAGAGTCTTATATGGCGATTAGAAACTCTCTAACTAAAGCTTTAATGTCAAAAAAGCAAATTCTAAAAAAAGAAGTTTAATCTAAAACTCTTTTTTTAGCCACATACTTCAACCAAAAAAAGCCAAATAATCCTGAAAAAAGTGAAGCAGAAAGTATCCCTATTTTAGCTTGAAATATCATCTCTTCATTACCTAAAAATGCCAAATCGGCTACAAATATTGACATAGTAAAACCTATACCACCTAAAAAACCTATACCAAAAACTTGGCTCATTGTACTTCCCTCAGGTAACTTAGCTATCCCTAATTTTATAGCTAAATAAGCAACACCAGCAATGCCAATAACTTTTCCAATGATAAGACCAAAAATAATTCCTAAAGATATAGGTGTAGTTATAGTGCTTCCTATAGATGAAAAATCGACAGATATACCTGCATTTGCAAGTGCAAAAAGTGGTATAACTACAAGTGCAACAGGAAGATGTAAATCATGTTCTAATCTTGCAGATGGTGTACCTACTGCATCTATCTTATCTTTTATATTTGTAAGTATAGCTTTTTGTTTTTCATGCATCATATGGTCTGTTGCTACTGGATAGTTGTCATACTCATCTAGTAAGTTTTTAGTATGTTGTGTAAAATCAACTGGTGGTATTTTTGGTTTTGATGGTATGGCCATAGCAGCAATTACTCCTGCTATGGTAGCATGAACGCCAGATTCTAACATAAAAAACCACATAAAAAGACCAACTATAAAGTAAGGAAGTATCATATGGATACCGACTCTGTTAAACACAACCATCACTAAAAACATAACTCCAGCTAAACCAAGTGGTAAATACTGAATCTGTTCTGTGTAAAACATAGCGATAACAACAACAGCCCCAAGGTCATCTACAATGGCTAGGGCTACAAGAAATGTTACAAGTGCAGGTGAAACACGATTACCTAAAAGTACCAATGCACTAATGGCAAAAGCAATATCAGTAGCCATAGGGATACCCCATCCAACAGCACCATCTTCACCATAATTTATGGCAGTATAGATTAAAGCAGGTAAAACCATACCACCTATAGCTGAGAGTATTGGTAAAATAGCTACTTTTATGTTTGAGAGTTCACCTACTAAAATCTCCCTCTTTATCTCTAAACCTATGATAAAAAAGAAAATGGCCATAAGCCCATCATTTATCCAATGGTGGATGCTATGAGACAATGCCCAAGACCCAACAGCAAAATCTATCTTCATGTGAAAGAAGTGGCTATAAGCTTCTGCTAAAGGTGTATTTGCAAGTACAAGTGCTACTACTGTCATAAGCATTAGTACCATACCTGTTGTAGTTTGAGCATGTAAAAAGTGTTCAAATGGTGTTACTATACGGTTAAAAGTTTTTTCCCATGGTGCATATAGTTTCATTTTTATTGTTCCTTTATTTTCCTAAATTCTAATATAGTAAAATTTTACTTAATATATGTAAATAAATACTCTTAATTTATATCTTGAGTTTTTAATACCCAAGTATAGTATATACTTCCGACTACAAATCCTAACCCTAAAAAGACTGTTATCACTTCTAAAGAAAAACCTTGTTGTGCTAAAAAACCTATACTAAATGATGTTAATGCAGCTGAACTTAAAAAAAGCATATCGTTATAAGCGATAATCCTTCCATAGTATTTTTCATCTATATTTTTATGAAGTAATGTATATGTATAAGACCATAAAGTTGTTGTAAAAAGTCCAACTATTACACTTGCTACTAACGATAGATAAAAATCATGCATTACATAAGCCCATAACCATATAGCTAAGGCTTGAAATATAAAAATATAAATTAAAAATTTATTGTTTAACCATCTATTTATAAGTATTGGTCCTAGCACTAGCCCTATAGCACGAGAAGCATGAAGAAGCCCAAGTGCTAAGGATGTAGCTATGATAGATGCATAGTATTTATCTACCATCAATGCGACAAGTACATCAAATGCTGTTAAACCTACAAAAGCATGGATTAACATCAAATGGAAAGCTTTTGGTGAATTTTTTATATACCTAAAAGTATCACCCATCATTTGAAGTAAATTCTCATTTGTTTTTATAATTGTTATTTTTATATCTACCTTATAAAGTAAAGTAAAACTTATAACAAACATACAAGCATCTAAAACAAAAGCAACTTTTACACCAAGTAAATAAACTACAAAACCACTAATAGCCATACCAAAAGTGTATGATAATGACCATATAATAGAGTGCAATTCATTAGCATTTTGTAAGTTTTTAGAACTAACTATCTTTGGTAAAATCGACATCTCTGTAGTAAAGTAAAAACTAGCTGCTGCCATTTTTAAAAATATAAGAGTATATAATAGATACAAATCAGATACTTGATTTACAAATACTAAAAATAAAGTTGCAAATATCTCAATAACTATGAGAAAAAGCATCAGTTTTTTAGGATTTATACTATCTATAATAGAGCCTGAAAAAGGTGCTTGAAATACACCAGCTAAAAAATGCAAAGATGCAACAAATGCTATAACCTGTGGTTCTACATCCATCTGTATAAGCAGAGTATATATAGCTACATTGCTAAACCATGCTCCAAAGTACGAGATTAATTGTATAAGAGATAATTTTTTTAAAATTGGTTCTGATTTTAGTAAGATTAAGTATTGATTCATAGATGTAAGAGTAACATAAATTTCATTTTTATTAAAATAATTTTATATTTACCGATATTATTGATATGTAAAATTATTATAATTAAGGAGTACATTATGGATGGCTTAACAAATGTTGTAAACCAACAACAAGCACAAACAACTTCTATAAGTTCACAAGAACAAGAAAGTGAAAAAGTTCAAGAAACTCAACCAACAAAAAGGGATTTAATAAAAGAGTCTCAAGAAGAATCTAAAAATCCAAAAATCAACTCTAAAGAAGATGTTGAAAACTTGGTAAAAGAACTAAATGATGCCATGTCACCAATGGAAACAAATCTAAAATTTGGTGTTGATAAAAATGATATATATTTTGTATCTGTTATTGACCAAAAAACAAATGACATTATAAGAAGATTTCCAGCAGAAAAAGCTATGGACTTTTTACCAAAGATGCAAGAAGTTAGTGGTATGTTGTTTGACTCAAAAATTTAAATCATAACCCTAACCATATTTTAAACTCTTTTATAATAAAATCTCAACAATTATTTCAAAATGAGGTTTTTATATGAAAAAAGAAGTTAAAAAAGTAGTTCTAGCTTATTCTGGTGGTCTTGATACTAGTATTATTTTAAAATGGTTACAAGAAGAATACAAAGCTGAAGTTATTACATTTACTGCTGATTTAGGTCAAGGTGAAGAGGTTGAACCTGCTCGTCAAAAAGCACTTGACAATGGTATAAAACCTGAAAATATTTTTATTCTTGATATTCAAGAAGAGTTTGTAAGAGATTATGTTTTTCCTATGTTTAGAGCAAATGCTATTTATGAGGGTGAATATCTTTTGGGTACTTCTATTGCAAGACCTCTTATCGCAAAAAAACAGATTGAAATAGCTCAAAAAATGGGTGCAGATGCAGTTAGTCATGGTGCTACAGGAAAAGGTAATGACCAAGTAAGATTTGAACTTGGTTATCTTGGGCTAAACCCAGATATAACTGTTATCGCTCCATGGAGAGAGTGGGACTTAAACTCTCGTGAAAAACTTTTAGCTTATGCTAGAGAACATGGAATCAACATAGATCAAAAGCATGTTGATGAAGATGGTAATCCTACTGTTAGCCCTTATTCTATGGATGCTAACTTACTTCATATATCGTATGAGGGACTTCACTTAGAAAACCCTATGAATGAACCTGAAGAGGGTATGTGGTTATGGTCAAACTCACCTGAAAATGCTCCTGATGAAAAAGAATACATAACAATAGGTTATAAAAATGGTGACCCTATTTCATTAAATGGAAAAGAACTTTCACCTGCTACAATGTTAAGAACTCTAAATGAGTATGGTAACAAACATGGAATTGGACGAATTGATATAGTTGAAAACCGTTTTGTTGGTATGAAAGCTCGTGGATGTTATGAAACTCCAGGTGGAACTATCATGTTAAAAGCTCACCGTGCTATAGAATCAATCTGTTTAGACCGTGAAGAAGCACATATGAAAGATGGTATGATTGCTAAGTATGCTGAACTTATCTATAACGGTTTTTGGTTCTCACCTGAGAGAGAGATGATGCAAGCAGGGATAGATGCTACACAAAAGTTCGTTCAAGGAACAGTAAAACTAAAACTTTACAAAGGTAATGTTGAAGTTGTTGGTCGTGAATCAGATATGTCACTTTACTCTGAAGAACACTCAACATTTGAAGAAGATGAAGTATATAACCAAAAAGATGCAGAGGGCTTTATAAGACTAAATGCACTTAGAAGAATAATCGCAGGTAAAAAAAGAGGAACTAAATAATGAGTATGATTAAGATAGATATGAACTCTCCAGAGTTTATAGCAACCATGGAAAAAACTGTAAAGTTTACTGATAAAGTTTGTGAATCTCGTGGTTGGGTTTATAACCCTCAAGTAGAAGTTAATGAGGGTGTACAAATGGGTCTTGCTAGAAACAAGATGATGTACAACAAAAGATTTTGTCCATGTTTTATGGTTGAAGAGGTAGATGGAAAACCAAAAAGTGTAGATGATAGAATCTGCCCATGTAAACCAGCTATAGAAAAAGAGTTACCAGAAGTTGGTGCTTGTCATTGTGGTATCTTTTGTACTCCTGAGTATGCAGAAGCTAAAAAAATCGAACTTGGTATGGAAGAGGTTGCTCATACTCATTCTCGTGGCCTTACAAAAGAGGAATGTGAAGTTCTTGTAAAACAAAATGAACTAGATAGTGATGAACTAGAATCACTACTTGAAGCTAGAGAACTAGGTATGGTTCAGTTTACTCTTGTAGATGTTCGTGAACATATGGAATGGGAGATGGGTCATATCAAAGGTGCTGATAAACTTGTTCCTACAAGTAGCTTCTTTGCATCATTAGAAGAAGCAAAACTTAGTAAAAGTGATAAAATCGTAGTATATTGTCATGTTGGTAGTCGTTCTGCTCATGTTGCTATGATACTAAGAGATCAAGGCTTTGAAAATATTGGAAATTTAACTCATGGTATTGTTTCTTATAGTGGCGAAATAGTTAGATAAATTATTATAAAATAAAAGGATATTTTAATGAAAGTATTATTAATAAAAGATGTTAAAAGTTTAGGTAAAGTTGGTGAGATTAAAGAGGTTAAACCTGGTTATGGTCAAAATTTCTTAGTTAAAAAAGGTTTTGCTAAACCAGCTACTGAAGAGGTTTTAGCACAACATAAAGCTGATGAAGAAAAAAAAGCAGCAGACTTAGCAGATGAGATAGAAAAACTTCAAGAGATAGCTACAAAACTAGATAAAGCTGAAGTTGTTATCACTAAAAAACTTGGTCAAAATGGTCATCTTTTTGGTGCTGTTACAAAAGATGAGATAGCTCTTGCACTTAAAGAACAACATAACATCGATATAGATAAAAAACATATCAATGAAAAATCAGCTATAAAAACTATAGGTGAACACGATTTAGACTTTAAACTAGGTCACGGTCTTCATGCTACACTTCATGTAGATGTTCAAGGGGAATAGTAACTTATGTTTGATGCTACTACGATACTTGCCTATAAAGGTAAAAATAAAGCAGTTATAGGTGGAGATGGACAAGTTACTTTTGGTAACTCTGTTCTAAAAGGTAATGCTACAAAAATCCGTACACTTCACAATGGCAAGATTTTAGCAGGTTTTGCAGGAAGTACAGCAGATGCTTTTAATCTTTTTGATATGTTTGAAGAGTTTTTAGAAAACAAAAAAGGTGATATTTTAAAAT
>CAZSWW010000020.1:0-12048 GCA_964611265.1 uncultured Sulfurimonas sp.
TAACTTCAGATATATCTTGTTTTAAACTTGTTTCTAGTTTTGACATATCTTGTTTAACTTCAGATATATCTTGTTTTAAACTTGTTTCTAGTTTTGACATATCTTGTTTTAATTCAGTTTTTACAGCTGAGAGTTCTTCTCTTGTTGCTACATGTTGAGTAGAGTGCAGTAAAAACTGCATTATATCTTTTTGGGTTAGATTTTCATAGGGAATTTCTTTATTTAAATCTATCATTATTTTACCTTATTTAAATATATTCTAATTATACTATAAAAAATAAAATTGAGATAAATAAAATTTTAATTGGATAATCAGTGGAATAAAAAAGTCAGCTTGTAGATAGGAAAAAAGTTGATTAAGGTATCGTTACACTTCAAAAAAGAAGTGTAACAATTGGGACTTGTCATAAATGACAAATAATTTCTTTTAAGTAAAATACTTATTAGAAGTTATATCTAGCCCATACACGGATAATATCTACATCAGCAGAAGTATCGTAGTCTCTCATAACATAAGCAGCTAAATAATCAACACCACCAGCTTTAACTTTGTAGATTGCATCTATTTCAGTTAAGTCATTGTTAGCAGCAGAATCATCATCAGTATCAGTACCTCTTAAGATAACTGTACCCATATCACCTAAGCTATAGTTAGCACCTAACATCCAAGTACTGTTGTCTAGTGAGATTGAACCTTGATTTGCAACCATTTGTGTAAATAGTGGAGTTTTGATTCCAGTTCCAGTATTTTGAACAGAAACAATACCATCATCAACATCAGTATATGCAGCACATACAGTTAATGCATCTATTGGCTTAATAGAAGCTTTAACACCATAAGCAGTAGTATCTTTTAAAGTATCTGGATCAATATTACCATACTGAAGTCCGATTTTAATACCCATTGGTAAATCTTTACCTATTTTAGCATCTACCCAATAAGCATCTGCAGATATACCAGCTGAAGTAGCAGTTTGGTTAACACCATGCATTGCGTAATAACTAGCAGTTAATGTAGTCATTGGGATAGCAGTAGTCTGTGCAGTTAACATATAAGTACCATCTACAATGTTAAGACCAGCAGTAGTACCATCAGCAGTAGTACCTAAAGATTGAGCAGTTCCACCAGAAACATAAGCACCAACTAAAGTAGTGTTTGGTAAGTCAGTATTTACAGCTAAGATAGCATCGAAAGTATTTTTATATACATTCCAACCTTCTGAGAAAGCTAAAGGTGAAAGAGACTTAGGAAGTTCTTGACGACCGATTTTAACTGTAGTGTTACCAACTTTTTTAGCAACAAAGATTTTAGTTAAAGCGATATCATCAGTAGTTGAACCTTGAACAGTTGTTCCACCAGTTTGCATAACACTAGAAACAAGATTTTTTTCTAAACCAGCAGTTCCTAAGTAAGTTAACTGAGAACCAAAAGTAAAGTTATTTTTAAGATCAGCATTTAAGTTTAATTGAAGACCAACATTTGCAGCTGAGTTATCTTTATCAAAGAAACCTTCATCACCAGCTACATCAACATCAGCAGTTTGATAGTAAAGTACAGCTTGACCAGTAGTTACGATATCAATACCTTTATCTGCAGCCATTGCACCTGTTGTTAATGCAGCAACTGCCGCTAAAGAAACCATTGTTTTTTTCATATTTACTCTCCTGTTTTTTTTAAGTGAATTATAGGATAATAAAATCCAAAATCCATCTGAGACACGGTATTGTATAGCATATAAATTTAAATATAGTTTAAAAATAGTTGTTTATTTACAAATTGTTTACTATTTGTTTGTTTATGAGTAAAAGTAATCTATTAATTTACTTTATCAACAATAACTACAGTAGAAGCCAATATATCATGTAATGCTTTTTTATCTTTTCTGTAAAATGGAAGAAATAAACCAAGTAAAGTTGTAGCAGTAATTAAAAATGCTATAAATCTCCAAAATGCTCTTAAAAACGATATTTTCTCATAAGTTTTTGAATCTACTACTTTTATAATATAAGCTTTTTTACCCGGTGTTTGAGCTAATTTTGATAATAAGATTGCATATATTAAACCATAAAGTGTAACTCCTATTAATGGAGCAATTTGTGAGGATTGAAATTCATCTTTACCATCTAAAAATACATAAGTGATAATATATAAGATTGGTGCATATATCATAAACATATCTGTTATAAGTGCTTTTATACGATCTGTATATTTTGCATAATATACTTTTGTTTGTTGCTCTTTTAATTTTTTGTCTTGAAGTTGTTTTTTCTTTTTGAGATTACGAAAGCGCATAATAATTTCCAATTGTTGTAATATGCTAAGTATATCAAAATAATTTTAATAAATATAAAATTAGATTTAAGAGGTTATACAAGAAGTCTAATGAAAAAATTGTATTTAAATGAAGAAAGTAGAAGGGAAATCCCTTCTACTTAGATGGAAACTTAGTGTAAATCTCTCCACACTTGTTTTTTCCAAAGAATAGCAAAGATTGCAAAAATAACGATATAAATCATAACATTTTTACCTATTGCTTCTCTTTCATGACGCTTAGTATCACCAGAATCTGCAAGATGCTCTATAACTTTTTCAGCTACTTCAGCAGTTACACCAACACGAGGCATTGCAGTTCCCTCTAAGTGAGACTGAGGATCTTCTATAAAAGTTTCTAAGAAGTGCTCACCACGAGAACGGATATACATACTTAAATCTGGTGGTAATTTACCCATATAAGCTTTTAAACTATCTTGATATTCTAACACTTTAATATCAAATGCTAAAGAATCTTTTTCATGTTTAAATTTTGGTTTTTCACCGATTTGAGTCCAGTTTTCGTAACCCATAGCATGACATCTACCACAAGCTAATTCATAAGCCATTTTAGGAGTTAGTTCCTCTTGAGAAACTGCAATAGATTTTAAATAAGCTACCATATCAGCAACTTCTTGGTCTATATCTCCACCAGCACCATAAAATGCTACCATTGGATGCATTTTACCAGATTCTGGAGTATATTTATGCTCAACATTTAGTGCATGAGCAGGATTTTTGATAAGTGCAGTTAAAAACTTCTCATCATAAACAGCACCTGCATTACTTAAATCAGGTGGATTTACACCATAAGATGCAGCAGCCATTTGTGGCTCCATAGATGCAGGCATACCAGCAGCTTCAATAGAGTGACAACCAACACAAGCACCAGCACCCATTACTAAGTCCTGACCACGAGTAGCATCACCTGTTTTAGTTACTTCAGGTAAATCTTTATATGCAAAACCTTCACCCTCAACATGCTTGTGCATTTGACTATGAGCAAAAGGCTCAACTAGATAGTAAGTAAGTAGTGTAAAAAACACTACTACTGCTAATATTAATGGTTCTTTATTTTTCATATTTTACCCCTATACCTTTTTTTCCATTTTAGTGATAAATGGAAGTACTATCCATAGACCAATAAATGTAAGTGCTGCAATAAGACCAATAGAACTAAATATACCTTCAGGTGGTAATTTACCCATAGATGTTAGAACTATCATATCTACTAACATTGCCCAGAACCAGATACCAAATAAACCACGACGGTTTGCAGCAACTGTATTAGGACTTCTATCTAAGAATGGTAAAAGAACAAAAATAACTTGTGCAAATGCAAATGCAATCAGACCAATATTAGTTGAGAATGGACGAAGAATCTCATAAGACCATAAGAAATACCACTCAGGATAGATATGTGCTGGAGTCTTAAGACCATCAGCAGGGTCAAAGTTAACAGGATCCATTGCGAAACCATAGTGATAAAATACTAAGTAAAAGAAGAAGATTAAGTAGATACCTACAACCATCATATCTTTTGACATGAAGTCATTAGCAAATCTCATAACTTTAGAACCAGCTTTATCACCATTTAAATATTTTTTAGATTCTGCATCAAAATCAATCTCTTCACCATCTTGGTTATTAACATGAGGTATTCTTAAAGATGCAAAGTGAAGCCCAATAAGTCCCATAATAGCCAAAGGAATAAGAAGTACATGAAGCATAAAGAAACGGTTAAGGAATGCTTGGGCAGGAACATAATCCCCACGAATCCACTCAACTAAACCATCTGCATGAAGTGAACCACCAGCAAAAAGATTAGTAATAACCATACCAGCCCAGTAAGACATTTGTCCCCATGGTAACATATATCCTGAAAATGCTTCTGCTGAAAATGCAACAAAAAGAAGCATACCAGAGATCCAAATCATCTCACGACCTTTTTTATAAGAACCGTAATAGATACCTGTAAACATGTGGATATATATGATTAAAAATACTACAGATGCAGCAACACCATGAATATGTCTCCAAAGCCAACCAAAGTCAACCTCTCTCATAATCGTGTAGTTTACACTGTAAAATGCTGTATCAACATTTGGTTGATAATACATTAGTAAAAATATACCTGAAACTAAAAGTAATGCAAAAGTGATTACAAGAACCATACCCATTGCCCATAAAAAGTTAATGTTCTTTGGAATCCAATATTCCGTCATCATTACACGATTTACTGCATCAACAGCTAAACGCTGATTGAACCAATCGTGAATGCTTGTAGCTTTTTCAAAATGTGCCATTTTTTTCCTTTCTTAAAATATTAAAGTGTTATGCCATTTTCTTTCATAGCAATAAACTCTGGACCTGTTTCACCTAAAACTAACTTATTCCCATCTATTTTAAATGGAGGAATATCTAGCCCTCTTGGAGGTGGTGCTTTTGTTACATCACCAGTTACATCATACATACCACCATGACAAGCACATAAGAAAGTCTGATCAGCAGGATTGTAACCAGGGATACAACCTAAGTGAGTACAAAGACCTAATGTAACCATAAAATACGAATCACCAACTTTAATAAGTCTATCCATATCATTTTTCTTGTCTTTTATCTTACTTAACATATCTGAAGTAAGTTTTAAAACGAAAATAGGCTTACCTCTCCATTTTTCTGTTACTAACTCATTTTCTTCATAAATTGACATATCAAGAGTTGTAAAACCAGCTGCTTTTACACTTGGAAGTGGATCCCAAGATTTCTTCATAGCAACTAATGAACCTACAGCACCAATACCTGCAACGGCACCAAATGCTTTACCCATAAAACCTCTACGGCTACTATTTTTCATGTTTGCTCACTTTTGTGTGAATTTTAAAGACTTATTATATACTAAATTACTTTTAATTAATTATAAATTTAAGTTTTCTTTTATTAATTCTATTGATTTTATAGTTTTTTGTTTAGAATAGTAATATTTATGTGAACTTATAGAACTTGTAACTTCTTTTAATGCACTAAAATTGTTACTTTTTATGATAGGAATGTTGTATTGTATAAACAAATCATTAAAATTATCTATATAATCTTCCCTTTGTATATAGATTGGTTTACCACCTGAAGCAAAATTTTCTAAAATAGCTTGTGGTGAAGCACTTATAAAAACTTCTGATGATGTTATAACCTCATCATAATCTTCAAATTCATAAATATTTTTAATATTTTCTTTTATAAAATCTTCATAATCTAAAAAATAATAAAAACCAAGAAGTACACAAGCATCCAACTCTTGTAAAAGTGGTATAAAATTTTGCATCTCTTTTTCATAATCATCATCACCAAAGAAAAAAGATAAAGGTATAGTTTTTTCTACATTTTTTTTATACTTTTCATCTATAGCAACCTCATCTGTTTTTATATGGATAAATGTTGAAAAAAAACTTTTCATATCTTCAAGCATAATGGGATTCGCTTCATCAGAATCAAATATAAGTCTATCACCATATTCTGCTATATAAGGGATATTGCGAACTACATCAACTCCTACACAACGCTCTACTCCAAAATCTTTAGCTATTTGTGCGATGCGAAAGTCTGAACATAAAAGTGTGATCTCTTTATCTTCTAAAGCTCTAAGTATTGTAGTAGCTCTTCTAAATCTATCTAAACCTATACGGTGTCCAGTATGTACATAGTAGTATGTTTTCATTGTTCCTCTTTTTTCTTAGCTATTCTTATATATATATGTAAAATCTCAACTGCTGCTGGTGTGATGCCACTTATGTTCATAGCAGATTGTAATGTTGGTGGGTTAAAAGCTTCTAGTTTTTCAACTACCTCTTTACTAAGTCCACTTACACTTTTAAAATCAAAATTCTCAGGTATAGAGATTTTAAGATACTTTTTCATCCGTCTTATCTCTTCACTTTGTTTATCTATATAACGAGCATATTTACCCTCTACTAAAATCTCCTCTTTTATATACTCATCATACTTCTCTAACTCAGGACAAAGTTTTAGCATCTTCTCAACATCAAATGTTTTTCTAGCTACTAACTGTTGTGCAGTTGAAACATCTTTTAAAGGTTGTTCATCCATAGATGCTAGAAGTGCATTAAACTCTTTGTTTGGTGTAAATTTTGTATCTTCTAAAAGTTTTGCACCAGATTTTATCTGCTCATCTTTTAGTTTTACTTTTTCGTAAACCTCTTTATCTAAAAGTCCAAGTTCATAACCATAAACTGAAAGTCTAGTATCAGCACTCTCTTCTCTTAAAAGAAGTCTATACTCAGCACGACTTGTAAACATACGGTAAGGCTCTTTAGTACCTTTTGTAACTAAGTCATCTATAAGAACACCTATATAAGCCTCATCTCTTCTAAGAATCAATGGCTCTTTTTCATCTAAACTAAGAGATGCATTTATACCAGCCATAAGACCTTGTGCTGCTGCTTCTTCATAACCTGTTGTACCATTTATCTGACCTGCACAGTAAAGACCTTTTACTTTTTTAGTCTCAAGCGAATGACGAAGTTCACGAGGGTCAACAAAATCGTACTCTATCGCATAACCATAACGAACGATTTTTGCATTTTCCATCCCTTTAACTGATGTTATCATCTGTCTTTGAACTTCAGGTGGTAAAGATGTACTCATACCATTTATATAACACTCGGTATTGTCCATAGTTTGTGGTTCTATAAAAAGATGATGTCTATCTTTGTCAGCAAATTTACTTACTTTATCTTCTATAGATGGGCAGTATCTAGGACTTTTACCCTCAATCTGACCCGTAAAAAGTGGAGCTCTATAAAAGTTTGAAGAGATTATATGGTGTGTAGTCTCATTTGTGTAAGCTATGTAACATGGTAGTTGTTTTTTAGTGGTACGAAACTCTTCACGATTTGTTCTAAAACTAAAAGGGTTAGGTAGTTCATCACCACCTTGTTCCTCCATAACAGAAAAATCTATACTTGAACTATCTATCCTAGCACAAGTTCCAGTTTTTAGTCTACTTATAGTAAGCCCACAATCATCACGAAGTGAATCACTAAGAGCTACACTTGTTTGCTCACCAAATCTACCACCAACTTGTTGAACTTCACCTATATGGATGATACCTTTTAAAAATGTACCACTTGTGATGATGACTTTTTTCGCTTTGTATTCATTTAAAAGGTCTGTTTTTACACCTACTACACAACCATCTTCCACTATAAGGCTAGTAACTGTTTCTTGAGCTAAGTCTAGGTTAGGAGTTGTTAAAATCTTATTTCTAGCTATAACTCTGTACTTATCCATATCTATCTGCGCTCTACTACCACGAACTGCTGGACCTTTTGTTTGGTTTAAGATGCGAAACTGAATCCCTGCTTCATCAGTTATAAGCCCCATCTCACCACCTAGTGCATCTATCTCACGAACAAGATGCCCTTTTGCTAATCCACCTATGGCAGGGTTACAAGAAGTTGCACCCACATTTTCAGCTAGCATAGAGATTAGAAGTGTTTTTTTACCCATTCTAGCAGATGATAATGATGCCTCAACACCAGCATGACCACCACCTACTACTATAATGTCATAATTCATAAGTTTTCTCGATTTTTATTTATTTAATATTTATTTTTTTTTGTTACAATTATAGCAATCATTGAGAGAGGGTTACCCCTCACTCTCTATCTTAAGTTCTCGGCTAGGATAATCAAGATAGTGATTACTATAAGAATTAACTTCAAGGCAACTCCTTTTTGGGGTTTCCCACCTCTCCCGATTTTCAAGCATACCGCTTCCCATCAAGCCATAGGATTTTACCTCTTGTAACGGTCGTATTATAGCATTATTAAATTGTTTTAGATATAATTTTAGTGTTACAGTTGGTGTTGAATCTTTCGGCTTTGGGTGATTATAGGGAGTTGGAGAAAGTTGGGTATCTCCAAAAAGGAGGATACACCGATGAAGTTTTTCATTGTGTTAATGGTTTTAGCCGTTTTAGCCGAACGATTATACTAAAAAGTAGGGGAGAAATCCTCTACAACCATTAATGCAATTGTAACATAAAATATTAAACTATGGATATTGTGTATGTCAAATAAAGATTTATTTAAAGATTATAAACCAGAAATTATAGAGTATAATGAAGAAGTTGATGGTAGTGATGAACATAAAATACGAGAAAATAGACTAGATGAAAAAGCAAATCTGCTAGAAAAAATGAGAAAAGCAAAAGCAAAAGCAAAAGGCAATCAAACAACTTTTAGACAAAATATACGAAGTGAAAACTTAAGCTAATGTTTACAGGACTTATACGAGAAATCGCAACTGTTAAGAGTTTAACTAGAAGTACACTAACTATAAAAGCAACACATCAAGCAAAATTAGGTGATAGTATCGCTATAAATGGAGCTTGTTTAACAGTAGTTCAAGTTTTAAATGATGGTTTTGCAGTTGAGTTATCACCTGAGAGTCAAAAACTTTTGGCAATGGAAAACTATAAAGATGAAGTTCACATAGAACCAGCCATGATGATGGGTGATAGGTTTGAAGGTCATGTAGTTCAAGGTCATGTAGATGCTATAGGGATAGTAAAAGAGATAAAAAACAATGGTAACTCTTTTGATGTTTTTATATCGGTCAATGAAAAGTTTATACCATACATAGTTCCTAAAGGTTCTATCACTATAGATGGTGTAAGTCTAACTGTAAACGATATAGTAGATGATACTTTTAGACTAACTATCATACCACATACCATGAAAGAGACTCTATTTAAAAACTACAAAAAAGGCTCAAAAGTAAATATTGAGACAGATATGTTTGCACGATATGTTTCACATATAATCTCCCATCAAAATAGATCAAAACTTACTTGGGATGAAGTAGATAATATGACTGCTCAATTTTAAACTTCTTATGAACTTTTTATTTGGCTCACCATACTTTTTAGCACTACTGTTATTGGTAGTATGCTTTATATGGTGCAAAGATAAAATAAAACAAATCTACTTCCCACATCTAAAATGGATGCCACAACCTAGTAAACTTACAAACTGGGAGATTTTACTAAAAATTGCCATATTTTCTTTGATGATTTTTGCACTCTCTAAACCTTTTTTATACGATTCTAAAAGTTATGAGAAGAAAAAAGGTAGGGATTTGGTTCTTGCTATAGATGCAAGTGGTTCTATGGCTCAAAGTGGTTTCAATGAAGAAGATAGGTTTATAAATAGATTTGACACAAACATAAAACTAGCATCTGAGTTCATAAAACAAAGGTATGATGACAACATGGGTGTAGTTATCTTTGGGTCTTTTGCTTATACAGCATCCCCCATAACTTATGACTTAAAATCACTCTCTTACCTCTTAAGTATGACAAATGTTGGTATAGCAGGTGATAGCACGGCTATAGGGGATGCACTTATGCAGTCTATAAAAACTCTATCTTATGGGGATGCAAAGAGTAAAGTTATCATACTTTTAAGTGATGGTAAGCATAACTCTGGTTCAACATCTCCAAAACAAGCAGTAGAAATTGCAAAACAAAAAGGTATAAAAATCTACACTATAGGGATAGGAAAAGAATCAGATTATGATGCAAAACTATTGCAAAAAATAGCAGATGAAACAGATGCAAAAAGTTTTAATGCAACAAAATCAAAAGAGTTAAAAAAGGTATATAAAGAGATAGCCAAGTTAGAACCAAGCCCACAAAAGGGTGAGAACTTTTTAAACAAAAATCTACTCTATTTCTACCCACTTCTTATGGCATCATTTTTACTTCTACTTTGGACTATACATGATATAAAGAAGCAAAGATGAGTTTTTTATATCCTGAATATTTAGCACTTATAATCCCCTTAGTTATCTACCTTTTGCAAAATAGTTTTAAACTAAAAATCCGTATGCATCTTATCATACTTATATTTGTGTTACTCTCTCTTAGTCGTCCAGTTGTAGATAAGTATGAGCAAAACTCTGCCTTAAAGGGTCGAGATATAGTGATAGCACTAGATATATCACACTCGATGCAAGCAGATGATGTAAAACCAAACCGTTATGAGTTTGCTAAGAGTTGCATAAAAGAGTTACTAACTAAAAACCCAAATGACAACATTATGCTTATGGTTTTTACAACTAACCAGCTTTTACTATCACCTCCAACAACTGACCATCAACTCATCTTTACAGCTTTGGATAGTCTTGATTTGGATTATATTCTTACCAAAGGGACATCATTAAAGAGTCTATTTTTAAAGCTTATCTCTATGGATATAACAGATAAAAATCTTATACTTATAACTGATGGTGGGGATGAAGTGGATGCAGATGAACTTGTAAAGATTTTAGATGGACAAGTAAAAACACTAAGCATATTAGCACTAGGTGATGCTAGTGGTTCAACCATAAAAAATGCAGATAACACTTTGTTAAAAGATGCTGATGGTAATCTTGTTATATCTCGCATCAATCCACTTCTGCAAGAGTTGGCTACTAAACTAGATGCCAACTATGTTGAGGCATCAAAAAGTGTGCTTGAGAGTGTAGAGATTTTAGATAAAAAGCTTCAAAAAAGTGATGAACTGTTTTACAAAAAAGAGCATAACTATTTTGAACTTTATCAAGTACCTTTGTTTATAGCTATGGTTTTGTTTTTTATGCTTCATACTAAGTGGGCAAAATATCTTCTAATAGCTTTTGCCTTTTTATCTGTTAATATTGAGGCTTCATCTGAAGTTACATTACAAAGTAAGATTTTAAAAGCCAACAGATACTACAAACAAAAAGATTATGAAAAAGCTTTAAAAATCTATATAAGTATAAAAACAACTTCACCAACTATAAAACAAGCACTTTACTATAACACTGCAAACTGTTTTACCATGCTTGGAAATTACAACGATGCTAAAGTGTTTTATGCAAAATCTTTACAGCTTTTTGATGATGAAGATGCAAAATTTAACTTAAAACAGATAGCACTAAAACAAAACCAAAAACCAAAAGATGATGGAAAAACACTTCAATCATCTAAACAAAACTCATCTGCAAAAGGTGATTTTGAAAAAGATAATAAAAAACAAAACAACAAAAGTAAAGTTCAAGATGCAAAACAAAAGTACAAGATAAGTTCTAAAACTTACGAACTCATAAATAAAGGTTATATCTATGAAAACAAACCATGGTAATCTAATTGCGATTTTCTTTTTAATTTTTATACCATTTTTACAAGCTGAAGATTTTAAATATAACCTATCAGTAGATAACAAACAACCTTTTGTTAAAGAGGGTATAGTTTTAAAAGTAGATTTTTCACAAACTAACCACGACATAGTTTTGATGTTTGATTTTGACATCTTAAAAAGTGATAGTTATGATTTTAAAAGGGTTCATGCGAGAGAAGATGATATTCATCACGATACTAAAGCATCTTACATCTACCTACTCTACCCTTTAAAAGATGGTGATTTAGATATAAAGTTTAAACTAACTAAAAAAGTAACAACAGATGCAAGTGTAGCTTACAGTTTTTCAGGTGATAGGGATAATGTAAAAGGTTTAGTAACCACCGATACTAAGATAGATTTAGCCCCATTAAAACTATCTGTAAAAAAACTTCCACCAAAAACTATGTTGGTTGGAAATTTTAAACTAACATATAGCATCAAGAAAAAAGATGCCCTAGCTTATGAACCTATAAATATGCAAGTAATCATAAAAGGTAAAGGTTATCCACC
>CAZSWW010000021.1:0-11797 GCA_964611265.1 uncultured Sulfurimonas sp.
CTGCTCTTGTAATCTTTCTAGTTACAAATGTCTCACCTCTTACTGGTGATTCATGGTTAAAAAGTATCCCGTTACAAGCAAATATACCGTAAGCTTCACGATAATTTACAGTTATCCAATAAGCATACATTTTAGCAACTGCATAAGGACTTCTAGGGTAAAAAGGTGTAGTTTCTTTTTGTGGTGTTTCTTGAACCTTACCAAAAAGTTCAGAAGTTGATGCTTGATAAACTTTTGTTTTCTTACTAAGCCCTAACAGTTTAACAGCTTCTAGGATTCTAAGTGTTCCAGTTCCATCTGCATTTGCTACATATTCTGGTATTTCAAAACTAACAGCAACATGACTCATAGCAGCTAAGTTATAAATCTCATCAGGTTGAATCTCTTGGATGATGCGAGTTAGGTTCATAGAATCAGTCATATCACCATAATGTAAGATAAAGTTTCTATTTTCAACATGTGGGTCTTGATATAGATGGTCTATACGATCAGTATTAAATAGTGAGCCACGACGCTTAATACCATGAACTATATAGTCTTTTTTAAGTAAAAACTCTGCTAAATAACTACCATCTTGCCCTGTTACACCTGTTATAAGTGCTACTTTTTGTTCTGCCATTATCTTTCCTTACTAAATATCATCATTTTTGTTATTTTATAGTATATCAAAAAAAATTAAATTTTTTTTGTTTTTACTATACTATTATATTAATTATTTAAAAGAGTTACCAAATTGTTTTCAAACTCCTCTAAAGAGAAATTTTCTTTATATCGCTTTTGACAATATTTTGATGTGTCAATATTTAACAATCTCTCTTTTGCTTCCATAAGAGCTTGAGGTAACTTTTCTGTATCATCCAATACTATACCACTATTGTCATCAACTATGTATGGTATAGAAGCTTCATCTGTAACTATAACGGGTACTCCATAAGAGAATGATTCCAATATAGAGAGTGGAAATGCCTCATTTTTATACCTTGTTGGAAATATAAAAAAATGTGCTTTTTCAAAAAGCTCCCTTTTTTCAACTCCATTAACAAAACCATGAAAAATAACTTTTTCATCTAAATCATTTTTCTTTATAAAATCAAAAAATTCAACCTTATCTTTAGAATCTTGCCATCCACCTGCAAAATGAAATATAAAACTTTTATCTTTGTAGAGTTGTGCTAACTTCAACACTTCAAAATAACCTTTTGACTTAATCATATTTGAGAGATATAATATATTTATATTATTCACATCACTATATCTTGATTTTAAAACATCTTCAATATTTTTATTATTAGAATATGGGTCTTCAACCCCATTTCCCAAATAAAAAACATTTTTGTAACCACTTACATTTTTAAAATCATCTTCAAGTAAAGGACTCAACAGTATGAGATTTACACCATCTAAAAAGAAGTTTGTCATCATTAAATTTCTTTTAGATGATTTTATAAACTTATCAACACCCTTTGTGTGATAATGGTAGTAAACATCTATCTTTTTAAATATTTTAAAGAATTTCCATAGAGTTGAGATTAAGATATCACGATAAAAAGCAACTGAACTAATAGATGCCGTGTAGTAAATTTTGTCTGGTCTAAAACTAATCAATGCCCATAAAACACTCATATAAAGTTCAAATACCAGATAAAACTTCTTAAAATTAGCCTTACCAATATCTTCAATAGTATTAGATGATTTTATGGTAATAAACTTACAATCATAACTCTCTTGCAATTTCTTGCTTTGTGCTATAAAATCCCCAACTTTAGATGCACCATGAGCTGGTGGACTTCGATGCAATATACATAATAACTTAGGCTTCATTTTCTAATCCCTTTAATATCATAAACCACTCTTTTGCTTTGTTTTGCAGTGTATGTTTTTGCATCGTTAAAAATGCATCTTTTTTGAATCTATCTAAATCATCTATTATCATTCTAATCTCATTTATATATGGTTTATCTGGGTCAATAATAAAACCATTTTTACCATCTTCTACGATAGATGAAGCACCACTATTTTTACTACAAATCACAGGTAATTCAGAAACTAAAGCCTCAAGAACCACATACCCAAATTGATCATAAAAAGATGGAAATATAAAAATATCACTAACTTTAAAATATTTTTTTAGTTCATTACCCTCTTTTCTTGTAACCATTTTTACTTTTTCTTCTAAGCCCAATGTTTTAATCATATCATGGTATTTATCTTCTAGTACACCTGCTCCAACAAGAACAAATATACAATCATCTAGCTCTTTAATCTGCTCAAGCATAGATTCCCAATTTTTCTTAGGTATAAACCCACCCACACCAAAAAGTATAGTTTTATCTATTGGTAAGCCAAGCTCTTCTTTTAACTTATCTTTTTGAGATAAGCTATCAAAATCTTTTTTCCACTCTAAAGTATCTATAGTTTGTAGAGATTCTGTTATCTTTATGCTTGAACAGAGTGTGTTTAAGTATTTTGTTGATAAGGATGATGCAGATATAAACATATCTGTATGTTTACATATCATTTTTCTTAATTTTTTTCTAGTAGATGAGATATTTTTTTCAGTCTCAACTATAGCATCTGTAGTTATTAAAAATTTAAATCCAAACATCTTTTTTAATAATGAACCATACAAACTAGGAATCCAAAAAGCCATGCTTATTACAAAATCTGGTTTGTCTATGATAAGCTCTTTAAACACAAGTGGATTTACTTGGTTTTTAAAACTCTCCGAACCACTACCAAATAACTTTATCTTATAGTTAGTTGCACTTTTTTTCATCTCATGAACATTCCAAGATTTGTGTAGAAGTGGATACTCCCCAAAACTATATAAGATAACCTCTGCTAATTCCCCTAGCATATTGTAAAATAGATGATTTACTGGGTACATAGGTGGGTGAAAAACAACTATTTTCATTTTTGCTCCAATAATGATTGATATAACTCTTTATAGTTAGATATAAATTTTTCCACTGAAAATTCCCTTTTTGCTCTAACTTTTGCATTTAATCCTAACTCTTTAGCATCTTTTGGATTTTGAACCAAATCCATAATAGCTTTAGCCCAACCTTTTGCATCAAAACTCTCTACTAATAATCCTGCATTTTCCTCTACACTTATAAGTTCAGGTAATGCACCATCATTTGCTGCTATTATAGGTTTTGCTGCCATCATAGCTTCTGCTACGGCTATACCAAATCCCTCAGCATAACATGGATGAAGATATATATCACACTCCTCTAGTAATGCACCAATATTTTTTTGATAACCAAATAAAAATACATACTCCTCTAAAGAATATTTTTTTATCTTATCTTCAAGATTTTTTCTCTCCTCGCCATCACCTGCTACATAGAAGAAAATATCTTTATTTTGCATCTCATTTACTATAATATTCATAGCTTCTACTATGATGTCTATATTTTTACAATCTATCAATCCTGAAACACTAAAGAGTGCAGTATGCTTTAATTTTGGATATGCTTCTTTAGTTATCTCCCTTAACTCTGTACCATTTAAAATAATCTTAGAATTTTTTTCTTTTAGTATAGGAAATTGCAACTCTTTAGTTTGTCTAACATACTCAGATATATAAACAAATGCATCAACTTTTTTATAAAACTGGTTTACTATCTGTTTTTTAATACCCTCTGGCTCAAGAGATGCTACAAAAGCTATCACCAACTTGACCTTTGGTCTAAAAAGTTTGATTAGGTAACCCAAAGCTTCACCTGCACTAAATTGGGTTTGAACTATATCTATTTTTTGCTCATCTATTATTTTTAATAATGCTCTAAGATGCAAAAAGTAATTACGACCATAATCACCAACAAAAACTTTTCCACCAGTTTGCTCAAATAGATACTTAAACTCTGAATATTCATTTGAATAGACATAAATAGCACTATCTTCTTTAAATGTTTTCATCAAATCAAGTGTTTTTTTAGGTGTGCCACCATAGATATTAAAAACAGACATTATGTATAAAACTTTCATAAAATATCTTCCTCTCCCTATTTTAAGTTCAGCAGTATATCTTTAATTGTATATAAATATGCTTATTTTAAAAACAAGATATAACTATACTAAACACTTATATTACTATAAGTAAACTTATGATAGAGTGATTACAGAAAGTTTATTGGAGATATATAATGAAAAATAAAAAAATATGTATAGTAGGTTTAGGATATGTTGGTTTACCACTAGCTCATGCATTTAGTAGTAAATATGAAGTTGTTGGGTTTGATGTTAATAAGCAAAGGATAAAAGAGTTAAACGATGGTTTTGATAGAACTGAAGAATTAACAGATGATCAAGTAAATGAAGCTATAAAAAATGGTATGAAATGTTCATTAGATATAAAAGATATTGAAGATTGTAATATCTATATAATAACTGTACCAACTCCAATAGACAACCATAACAAACCAGACTTAACACCACTTATAAAATCATCTCAATCTGTAGGAAAAGTGCTTAAAAAAGATGATATTGTTATATATGAATCTACAGTTTATCCAGGTGTTACAGAGGATGTTTGTGTACCTGAATTAGAAAAAATGAGTGGACTAAAATATAACCAAGATTTTTATGCAGGGTATTCACCTGAGAGAATTAATCCAGGGGACAAAGAACACACTGTTACAAAGATACTAAAAGTAACATCTGGAAGTACACCCGAGATAGCAGAGATAGTTGATGAACTATACAAATCTATCATAGTAGCAGGAACATTTAAAGCAACTAGCATAAAAGTAGCAGAAGCATCTAAAGTGATAGAAAATACTCAAAGAGATGTAAATATAGCACTTATAAATGAACTTGCTCTAATCTTTGATACTATGGGTATATCTACAAAAGAGGTGATTGAAGCAGCTGCTACAAAATGGAACTTCATAAAACTACTCCCAGGTCTTGTTGGTGGACATTGTATCGGTGTAGATCCATACTATCTAACATTTAAAGCAGAAGAGTTAGGATATTCACCAAATCTTATACTAGGTGCAAGACAGATAAATAACGGTATGGGAAAATACATTGCAGAAAAAACAATCAAGCAAATGATACAAAAAGGTAAAGTTATCAAAGATGCAAATATCTTAATTTTAGGACTTACTTTTAAAGAAAACTGTCCAGATATAAGAAATACAAAAGTGGTAGATATTATAAAAGAATTAGAAGATTATGGTTCTTTGATTGATGTGTATGAACCTTGGATAGAAGAGAGTGATAAAAAATATTATGATTATAACTTCATAGGTAATCCATTTGAAAATAGCAAAAAATATGAAGCAATCATAGTAGCAGTGGGACATGATAAATTCAAAAGTGTAACAGAAACAGAATATCAATCTATCCTGAGTGGTGATAAAGTTTTAATAGATGTCAAAGGTATTGTTGAAAATCCTAGTTGGAAATTATAAGATACATTATTTGAGGATTAGAGTAAAATCTAATTCTCAAAACCTGAGTTCGACAACGATCAAACAGTATGATATAATTTATAAGTTGGTACTGTTGAACGAAATTTATAAATCATAAAAAAAGCTATAACCAATGGAATTATCCCAAAAGCATAACTAAAGACTGCCCATGTCTTATTGATAAGAAAATACTGTAGTATATAAGCAGCTCCAACTAAAGCATATGAATTTGGACTTTCATCTTTAAATACATTTATCAGATATAAACCCATAGTAAGTAACAAATAAGTTACACCTAAATAGCCAAATTTTGTAAGCAAATCAATATACCCAGAATCAGTAACCTCTAATCTTTCTGTGAAACTATTTTGATATTTATTTCTATATCTTTCTTTCATAATCCATGAAGTTTTATGAATAAATCCAAATCCTAAAAGTGGTCTATCATTAATCGCTTTTTCTCTATGCTTATTAAATTTTTTCCTTGATTTTAAAGCTCCATCCTCACCACTTGATGTTGCCTCGTATGTCTCCACAACAATTTCTCTAAGTTGATATGAAGCTGAAAATAATACTATTATAAAAAGAATAGCAGATAAACCTTTTTTAATCAGCATGTAACTATCTAGTGTGGAACCTTCATGCCATATAAAATAACACATAGCGATAAAAAGTATTGTAGCTCCAGTAAGTGCTGCATGTTGAGCAAATAAATTACCTAAAATTAAGATAACAGACATTATGAAAAATTTCTTTGTACTTATCTTTTTTTGTTGCCAATCTGCATAATATATAAAAGAAGCTAAACTCATATAGGTTGGATAATCAACTCGGACATAGTATGCCAAATCATCAAAACTAGAATGATATTCTGGTGGTGTAATAAAAAAAGATAGACTTGGTGAAATGGCATATATAATTTTCATAACAGATATATAAACCCCAACAAATTTTACAATATTCATAACTTTGTAAACATCTATCTCATCTTTTCTAACAAACATATAAAAGAAAATTACATAAAATAAAAAGCCTTTACTAGCAGTAAGGGCTTGTATAAAACTTTCATGTCCTCTAAGCACTGGTGCTGATAGCCCGTACAACAATAAAATTATTAATGCAACAAATAAAGGTGCCATATAAGCATCTATTCTATACCAACCTTTATAAAAAAATATAGATACTAAAATAAGCATATTTACAGTAAAAAAACCAAAATCTGTTCCACCTAAAAGCATAGTTGCCATGCTAAGAAAACCAAGTGTTTTAGTAGAGATGATTACATAAAATAGAACTAATCTAGTAGGGTTATAAAATGAGTATCGATATGTAAAAAATAAAATAACTGGTAATAATGCTATCAATTTTTATTTAGCCTTTTTTATATGTAAAGCTGTAAAAAATTATAATGATAATAGAACTCATTAGTGTAGCGATTGCATACGAATATACAAATCTATCTATTTGAGATAATTCAAATAATGAAAAATAAAAGATAATATTTATAATTGGTGTTAAAAATTTTAAAATAAATGCAGCTTTTAATCTTTTTGTACTTAATAATGCTCTATAAAATGGCTCAGATACAGCAGTAAAACTTATACCAATTATTAATATAAGAGTTATTTTATAGAGAAATTCAGCATTAGAACTATCTATGAAATTTACCACATCTAAACCTATAAAATAAAAACCAACTACAGAAACGATATATAGTAAAAATAAAATACTAGATACTTGCTTGGAGATTTTAAATATTTTTTCTTTGTCTTCATTTATATTTGAGAACACACCAAAAAGTGGTTGGGCTATGGAGTTTAAAAAACTATTTGCGATTAGTGCTATTTTTAGACCAATATCAAACAATCCTAAAGTTACAGTGCTTCCTGTAAAATAGACTATAAAGTATTTGTTTGCAGGTATTATCAAAGCATTTACTAAGCTAATATTTAAAAATTTATAAGAGATATTAAGCATACTTTTAATCTTAGAAAAACTTATATGACCCATTCTAATCTTTGTGTGAAAGAAAATTATCCATATAAAATAAAAAGTTACAGTTAAAAAAGCAACAGTTGGAGCAAGTAGTAACAGGTATATAGAATCTGAAATAATACTAAACAAGTAGATATATAGGTTCATAAATACAGAGGATAACATAAACCCTACATTGATATAGTGCATCATATAATAAGCTTCTAATATTGCAGTAAAGAGGGTATTTAAAAGCATAATAGATAGAGATATAAACCCTACAAATATTATATAACTTTGAAGTTTAGCATCAATATCAAGATTACTACCTAAGATTGGCACTTGATACACTGCTATCAAGATATATAAAATAACCCCAATAATTAATAACATAATAAGATTTATAGCTAATGCATTTGAGACAATATTGTTTGCATCTTTTTTATCTTTATCTTCACCTAGTAGTAAAGTAACAGTCTTAGATATACCAAAATCACTGATGCCAACCATAGATGGTAAAATCATAACCAAAGCTATAAGCCCATAATTTTGCATCCCTATCTTAGAGATGATTAATGGTAAAAGAACTACAGTAGATAAGATTACAACCACAGTTTTAAATGTGCCTGTAAAAAATGATTTTTTAAGATAATTAGTTAATTTTTTTTCTGTCATTAGATTACCATTTATTTTATATACATTAGATTATATCTTTTAGCACCTATAAATGAGATAAATTCTACTTATTATTTGTATTGTGAACCAACTTACATATTGCACTCTCTCTTAGAGACAATTTATCATTATCACATCTATCAATATCAAAAGAAAATTTCAAATTGTTATCTTCACTCTTATAATACAATACATTTCTATAAAAATTAATATGAAAATTCTTTTTACTAACATTTAAATTTCTACCTATATAACTATCATTTTCAGTTATAAAAGTTGGTAAAAAATCTGCTTGTGAACTATAAGTATTTTTTATCTTATTATATCTATGCAAAGAATCTTTTGTAATGATTATCAAAGGCAATTTTTTAAAATTCTCATCATTTTGATTTATCATATATTTTCTTAACTCTTTACCATTATGTGCATTATGGTCAGCACTTATAAAAAGTATAGTTTTATCATCTAAGAGGTTCTCATCTTTTAGCTTAGTTATAAAACTCTCCAAACTTTTGTTTAACCAATAAAGTGATTTATATACATCATCATCTTTTGCAACCTCTGGATAGTCAATATCTCCATAGTAAACACCAGGGTGATGAAAGTCAATTGTTTTTACAAATAAAAACAGTTTTTTGTTATTTTTTATAATATTTAAAGCTTCATCATACACTGTATCATTATGAACACCCCAATTTGAAGATACATCTGAACCATATTTTGCCACTAAATCCTCTTTTGTTATGATATTTTTTGCTTTAAAGTATTTTTTTGCATTCTCTTGGTCTTCACCATAGTACTTTGATATTGCTCTTAAATAATATGTATTATAATTCTGATTATCAAAAAATGAAAATAGTGTTGTTTCATTTTTATCATAGATTTTAAAACTCATTTTGCTTCTTATAAATGAGTTTAACCCCTCTTGTGTTGGCATATTAAATGTATAAAAATTATTTAGATGTGGATAATTTTGTAACAACTCATCAAGATAAAAACTAACCTCTTTTGGAATTTTCTCATTATAATAATGTATAAAATCACTATTTAAACTCTCAAATGCGATAAAAATAACCTTATCATAGTTTAAAATAGCACTTTTTTTATCATTTTTTATACTCTCCAATAGTCCCAAATCTACCAAAATATCTTTTTCTTCTTTAGTATATGGTATAAAAGTATTTGTTTCTGAGTGCTTATTATTACCATCATTTACATAACTTGCATAACTTTGAATCAAATCTTGCATGGTGTTTTTCATAGCACTATCTACTACAATATTTTTATTTTGTTTTTCAAAACCATATAGTGAGCATGTTTTTGAGAGTGCTTTTTCTTGCAGATAAAAAGATGCAACATAAACAATAGAGATAGAGATAAGAACTTTTGCATATATTTTTATAGAATCTATGGAGCTATTAACATTATTTTTAATTTTAAACAGATATACAATTAATCCAAATAAAAATATAAAAGATAGATAATCAACAACACCTAGATTATATAATACTGCTTGTATTGAGATAAGATTTAGATTATCAAAGATGATAGGGTTTATTGTTTCTAAGGTAGAATAAAAGTAAAAAAATGAAGATATATTTAAAACAAGTATTGTTACCAATACTATTTTATATGGAAATCTCATAAAATTATATACACCTAACATATATAAGAAAGGTAGCAAAATACTAAATTCTAAAATAGATGATAAAATGATATGCAACAGATATACAACATCTATATCTATACCTATTAGTTCAAATTTCACAACTTTTATAACAAATACTATGAGAAAAACTATGCTTAAATCTTTATTGTCATTAAAAAATCTTACTAAAAATTCCCTTATAGAAAAAAGATACAACAATAATAACTCAACAAATACTATTAATGCAAAATATTGCAGATTTAGTATAATATCGCACAACTTAAATAAACCACTCTTTTGAGATACTGTAAACACACTATAAAAAACATATAATAGTGGTAAGACACTCATTATTTTTAATTGTTGTTTTATCATATTTATAAACCCTTTAACCCAAATTATGCAGTAGGAATTTATAAAATTTACCTATGCTTGTAATTAAGGGGTGTTTAGTAAAAATTTTAAGCCACCTTATTGGTGGTGTAGATTTTTAATGAATGCCACTTGATTGCAATGATAGAGTATAATTTTTTATTTCTATTGCATAATTTGGGTTTAATACACTTTAAGTTAAATTATAGCATACATTAAAAAATATGTTATACTAATCAAAATAAAACAATTGGATATAAAATGACAAATATAATATTATGTGGTGGAAGTGGTACAAGATTGTGGCCAATAAGCAGAACTTTGATGCCAAAACAATTTGTAAAATTATTTGATGATAAATCATTATTTCAGCTAACAATTCAAAGAAATAGTGAACTATGCAATACTCAATTTATAGTTTCAAATGCTGAACAATACTTCTTAGCAGTAGATCAACTAGAAGAGTTGCAAAAAGATAACAATAAGTATCTTCTCGAACCAGTTGGGAGAAATACAGCCCCTGCAATTGCACTAGCATGTATGGCTTTAGAAAAAGATGAAGTTGTCTTAGTAACACCTAGTGACCATCTTATTAAAAATGAGTTAGAGTACAAGAAAGTACTTATCCAAGCAAAAGAGTTAGCACTTTTAAACAATCTTGTTACCTTTGGGATTAAGCCAACATTTGCAGAAACTGGTTTTGGCTACATTGAAGCTAATGGTTTAGATGTAAAAGCATTCCATGAAAAGCCAAATTTTCAAACTGCCACAAAATATTTAGAAGCTGGTAATTACTACTGGAATAGTGGTATGTTTTGTTTTAAAGCTGGAGTATTTTTAGATGAATTAAAAAAATACTCACCTACTGTTTATGAGAGTTCTCTAATTGCCTTTAATAACTCTAAAAAAGATGAGATGATAAGAATATCACATGAAAATATGCAAAATATACCTGAAGATAGCATCGATTATGCAGTTATGGAAAAATCAAACATAGTAAAAGTAATACCATCAGATATAGATTGGTCAGATGTTGGTAGTTTTGATTCACTATTTAACGAACTTCCAAAAGATGCTAACAACAACACTTACTACGATAAACATATCTCAATAGATAGCAAAAATAACCTAATCCATGTTCAAGACAAATATGTAGCCACTATAGATGTAGAAGATTTAATCATAGTAGATACAGGAGATGCTTTGCTAGTATCTAAAAAAGGTAGTTCTCAAAAAGTAAAACAAGTAGTAGCCGAGATTAAAAAAACAACTCAACTACACAATATCCACCTTACAGGGCATAGACCATGGGGTACTTACACAGTTTTAGAAGACAATGATGGATACAAAATAAAACGGATAGTTGTAAAACCAGGAAAAAGATTGTCTCTTCAAAAACACTACCATAGAAATGAACATTGGATAGTGGTATCTGGAACAGCTACTGTAACAGTTGGCGATGAAGTAAAACTAATCAGACCAAATGAATCTACCTATATAAAAATGGGTGAGACACACAGACTAGAAAATAAAGGTAAAATACCTATAATACTAATAGAAGCACAAGTTGGTGAATATACTGGTGAAGATGATATTATCAGAATTGAGGATGATTTTCATAGAGAATAAAATGAGGGCTAAACCTCATTTTACATCATAGAATCAGCCATAGACCACATAGGTAAAAATATACCTAAAGCCAACA
>CAZSWW010000022.1:0-11782 GCA_964611265.1 uncultured Sulfurimonas sp.
TCTTTGGTAATATTGTTAAATCTATATCGAAATTAAACTCATAATCAAGAGCAGAAGATATACCTTTATATGTTTGTGCCATCGCCCTACTACCAGGATATATAAAACCACCCTGAAAACCACCGTCTTTTTTAATATCAACCGTTATAGCTGAACCGGCATCTACAATAATTCCATTGTATATAGCTTCTAAAGCAACAATTCTATCTATACCCATAGTATTATAATATTGTCGCATATCTATAAAACTTGAAATATCAACCCAATTTTTAAACTTTTTTAACATAATTTTTATATCTGGATGCACACATATATAGTATACTATTTTATAAAAAGATTTTGGATTAAACTTATGTATACTTTTCTTATAATCTTTTTTTGTACTGGTATCAAAAAAATGGTAAGAAGTATTACCAATATCACATAATAACATTAAAAAACTCTCTTATCTAAAATATTAGTTAGTATTATAATCTAAATCTTATTTATTTTTATATAATTATAATCTAATAAAATGTATGTTATAATTTAAACTCAAATTTTTTATAAGGAAAACTAATGACAAAAATTGTCAGTTTATTATGTACAGCATTAATCTTAAATGCTTCTAACATTAGTAATGCAAATTCAATTACTCTTGAAAATGCAGTTATGATGTTAAAAACACAAAATTTAGAAATAAAAACTGCATCATTAGATGTAAAATCTGCTTATGCAGATGTAGATAAAATTCAGGGGATGAATTGGGGTAAATTAGATTTTACTCAAAACTTTGCTAGAAGTAATGATGCAGGAAATGTTTTTGGATTTAAACTTACTTCTCGTGAAGCAGACTTTGGAGATTTTGGATTTTCAGATTTCTTAGGTGGTGTTGGACAAGTTATGAATGCTTCAGGTGGTGACTTTGCTACATTTAGTGCAATGATGAATAATCCAACTACTCAAGAGCAGATGTTGGCAACACAGCCAAATGACCTAAATTACCCTGGTTCTCGTAACTTTTTTCAAAGTAAGCTTACTTATGAATTACCAATTTTTACAGGTTTTAAAATCAGTAGTTATGAAAATATAATGAAATCTATGACTAAAATAAAATCTTTGCAAAAAGATCAAGTTATACATGAAAAGATATATGAACTTAGAAAAAGTTTTTATGATATGGCACTACTTCGTGAATCTACAAAAAACCTAAAGACTATTTTGACAAACATCGAAACACTTGAAAATATAACAAAGAGTATGATAGATGTTGGTTATGCTAAAAAGGTTGATCTACTTGAAGTTCAAGCTAAAAAAGGTAATGTAGAAAGACTTATATTTCAAATGAAATCAAATCAAAAATTGCTTTTACACTATATAAGCTTCTTACTAAATCAAAAAGTTGATGATATATCTACTCCTAAAGAGCATATACAAATGCCTAATGTAACTGATGACAATATCTTAACAAATAACTTAGATATTCAACAAGCTACTCATGGTTTAGAAGTAAGAAAAGGTATGTTAAATGTTTCAAAGTCTGCAATGTACCCTATGGCTGGTGCTTTTGGTGAACTAGCAACAGCAGATAATAACTTCTTAAATGATGCAGATGACCATAAATCATATACAGTTGGAGCTAGACTTACATGGAACCTTTTTAATGGTGGTTCAGATAGTGCTGACATACAAAAAGCAAAACTTCAGTACCTTAAGATGCAAACACAAGTTCAACTTGCTAAAAAAGGTATAGCACTAAAAATACACAAGATTAGAACAGAGATAGAAACAGCAGATAATGAAGTTGCCTCTCTTGAAAAAGAGTTACTTTTGGCAGATGCTATCTATAAAAATTATGAGGGAAGATATAAAGAAAAATTATCTTCAATGAGTGATGTAATCATCAAACAATCTGAACAAATTCAAAAAATACTTGAATTACAAATGGCAAATAACAAAAGAAATAAAAAGATTTTTGCACTTGAAAAACTAGCAAATGGAGAATATGAATAATGGTAAAAAAGATTTTAACAACATTGGCATTGGGAGCTGTCCTTACAGCTGAAAGTTTAACTTTATCTGGAACAGTTATTTCAGATAATCAAAAAATGATTACAAGTCGCTTCATGGGATTTGTTACAAATGTAAAAACATCAGAAGGTGAAAGAGTTAAGAAAAATCAAGTTTTATATACAATTGATTCAAGAGAGATAGACTCTGCAAAAAGACAAGCAGAACTTGGTCTTCAAATGTATCAAAATCAATATACAAATGTTAAGATAAATCTTGATAGACATAGAAGACTTTTGGCTCAAGATATGGTATCAAAGTATGAAGTAGAAAACTTAGAATTAGCAGAAAAAAATCTTAGAGATATGATATCTATCTCAAAGGCTAGACTACAAGAAGTAAATAACCAGTATAAATACCTAATCATAAAAGCACCTAACAATGGTGTAGTTGTAGCAAAAAATATAAAAGTTGGTGAGATGGCAATGCCTGGTATGCCAGCTATAATACTTTCAGACTTAAGCAACCTAAAAATATCTGTAGAGATTGCTGAGGGTGATATGTCAAAAATATCTCATGGTAAAAAAGTAACTGTTAACATACCGTCGTTAAAGATTAAAACTATTGGTACTATTTCAGCTATTATACCAAATTCAAACCCTATGACTCATACTTTCAAAGTAAAAATATCGTTTAAAACTATGAATAAATCAGTATATCCTGGTATGTATGCTACAGTAGATATAGAGGCTAAATAAAATGAAAGAGAAAGATTTATCGCATATCAAAACTACTGATTATGCTGGTAAACTAGCAAAAAACTTTCTGTATAATCCACTTACAGCAGTTTTAGCTATATTTTTACTAGCTATTGGTTATATATCTTTAGAGGTAATGCCTAGAGAAGAAGACCCACAAATTTCTATCAGTGGTGGTAGTATTATCATCCCTGCTCCTGGATTAAAACCTAAAGAGATTAAACAAATTATAGTTGAACCTTTAGAAGAAAAATTAAGAGAGATTAAGGGTATTGAGCATATTTATTCTATGAGTATGGAAAATGTAGCAGTTGTAAATGTTATGTATTACATAGGTCAAAATAGAGAAAGTTCAAATCTAAAGCTTTATGATAAAGTGATGCAAAATATGGATATGCTTCCAAAAAATGTGATGCAACCACTTGTAAAACCATTTGATATTGATATTGATATACCTATTGTTGGTGTAGCTTTTTATCAAAAAGAGAAAAAAATAAGCTATCCTAACTATTTAAAAGTTGTTCAAGACCTTAAAAAAGATATAAGTGCTATAGATAGTGTTTCAAAAACACAACTAAAAGGTGAACATAAAGAACAATATAATGTTGAAGTAGATTTAGCAAAATTAAAAGGTTATCATCTATCTTTGGGTCAAATTGTAAACGGAATAAAATCTATTTCTGTAAGAGTTCCAAATGTAAAAGCAACTACTAAAGATAACAAATTAGTTGTATTTGGCATAAAAAATGCACTTGATTCAGTAGATGATGTTAAAAATATCATTGTTGCTCAATACATGGGAAGTCCAATATATTTAAAAGATGTTGCAACAGTTGTTGATGGTATAGATAAACAAAATAAACAATCAGCAAATATATTATTTAAAGATGGTTCTAGCTATGAACAAATTACATTAGCTATTTCTAAACTGGCTGGAACAAATGCTGTTTTTGTTGCAGACGATGTTCAAGAGATGTTAGAAGAAAACAAAGATAGATTAGAAAAACTTGGTATAGAATATAAAATAACAAGAAATTATGGTCAAAGAGCAGATGAAGCAGTAAATGAACTTGTTCACCATTTAGTTATAACTATTATTATTATCGCTGTAATGCTTATCTTCTTTTTAGGCTGGAAAGAATCTCTTATAGTTACTTTTACAGTTCCTGCTATCTTAGCTATTACATTATTTATAGCTTATATGGGTGATCAAACTATAAATAGAATTACACTATTTGCATTTCTACTCTCTCTTGGTTTACTTGTTGATGCAGCTATTATTGTTATAGAAAATATTCATAGACATATGCATGAACATGGAAGTGAAAACAGAGATATGGATGAACTTCTTATCACTGCAACTGATGAAATTGGCGCACCAACTAATGTAGCTACTTTAGCTATTATACTAACAATGGTACCTATGGCATTTGTTGGTGGTATGATGGGTGAGTTTATGAAACCTATCCCTTATAATGTTCCTGTGGCACTTTTAGCATCACTATTTATTGCATATATATTTACACCTTATCTAGGTAAAAAACTACTAAAACACGATAAAAAGAGAGGGCTATAATATGAGTCATAAACATGAAAGTTCTAAATTTGAAGATTTTGTATTTAATATTTTAGATAAACCATCTAGAAGTTTATTGGTTATAATACTTATATTTGTATCATTAGCTGGTGCTATTATGATGTTTCCTACTAAAGTAGTTCTTGCAAAGATGCTACCAGGTAAAAGTACAAATACTTTTACCGTATATGTAGATACACCAAAAGGTAGCTCTTATAATCAAACAAAAAGTGTATCTCAATGTGTTGTTGATATTTTACATAAAGAAAAAGAAGTTAATGATTTAGAAATGTTTATAGGTCAAGGTTCACCTCTTGATTATGCTGGACTTGTAAAAGGTAGTGGAATGAAAAAAGGTGAAGAGTATGCAGAAATAGTTGTAAACTTAACAGATAAACATGAGAGAGAAGAAAAATCATTCAATATGGTACATAGATTAAGACCTATTATCCAAAATAACTGTGAGTCTATCGTTAAAGGTAGCAATATAAAAATGATAGAGATGCCAGCAGGACCTCCAACTTTAGCTTCAATAGTTGTTGAAGTATATGGAAAAAACAACGAAAAAGTTATAAAACTTGCAAATAAAGTTGCAAATATATTGGATCATACAGATGGATTAGTAGATATAGATGTTATGGCTGATGAAACTTACAAAAAATATACATTAAATCCTATCTTAGATAAAGTTACCAAAAGTGGATTAAGTGTTAAGCAAGTAAACCAAATTTTATATCTTGCATTTGAAGGTATGGGTGTAGCTGTTAAAAATACTATCGAATTAAATGACCAAATAGCAATATTTGTAGCATTAAGTGATAATAGTCAAACAATTGAAAAAAATACTTTAAAATCGTTAAAAAACAAATTATCTCAACTAAGCTTAATGAACAAAAAAGGTATGATGATTCCATTAACTGAAATTGTAACTATTCAAGAAGATGAATCTAAAACTATGATTTACCATAAAGATTTAAAAACTATGGTAAATGTTGTAGCTGAAACAGATATGGTATCTCAAGTATATCCACTTCTTGAAGCAAGAGATATGATGATAGAAAAATTTTCTGATAAATATGAAGTAACAAAAGAACCTGGTATATCTACATATATGTTCGATTTACATTTAAAAGATAAACAAACTGGTGAAAAGTACCTTTTAAGATGGGATGGAGAGATGAAAGTAACATTAGATACTTTTAGAGATTTAGGTGCTGCATTTATCGCTGCTCTTGTTTTAATCTTTTTACTTCTTGTTATTTATTATAAATCATTTGCACTAAGTGGCATCGTTCTTGGTGGTAGTTTCTTATCTATCATAGGGGTTATCGTTGGTCACTATATAGCTGATTTGGTAACTACTGAGACATTTTTCTTAACAGCTACATCACTGATAGGGTTTATCGCTCTTATGGGTATTAGTTCAAGAAACTCTCTTTTACTTATAGATTTTGCAAAATCACTTATAAATGATAAAGGGATTGAAAAAAGAAGAGCAATTGCAATAGCTAGTGCTACTAGAGCAAAACCTATCATGTTAACAGCTATCGCTATTATTCTTGGGTCTGCCTTACTTGCATCTGACCCTGTATTTGGAGGACTTGGAGTTGCACTTATCTCTGGAACTGTGGCAGCAGTTATAGTTTCATTGATTTTTATACCAATTCTTTTAAATAAAACTAAAGCTATTTAAGCTTTAGTTTTTAAAACTGTTAATAATTTCCATCTGATGTTTAGAAATATACTCTTTTAATACTTGTCTATTTTCATAATCAAAATGACAAAGAAGTATCATTTTATAAGCATCTTTAATTTTATCAATCCTAATAATCGTAGCATTTGCACTACAAGACTCAAATAGGTCAGATATGGGTAATAACATATCTAAATATATCAAAGTATTAATATCAAAATTTCTTTTTCTATCTATCTTTATAGATATATATTCATAGTTCATATCTAATATTTCAACATCATAATCTCTATCATTAAAACTTATATATGCTTTGATTTTTGTAGAAGCTGATATTCTGTACATTTGTCTATTTAATGGTGTATGTTTGTCCAATTTAAATCTATCTATCATAACCTCTTCTTTTTCTGCATCTAAACTATAAATTTTTGCTTGCATATATCCAATATTCAATAACTTAAAATAAACTTGTGTATTAATTGAACTGATTTGCATCTGCTTTTTAGAGAATGAAATAGTTACATTTTCATCTGTGAAGTTGATTATTTTTGATTCATTAGATATAGCCAATTCATTATAAAAAACGGTTGTTTTAATATGAGCTAGTTTTGCTAACCTTTTAACAAACTCTGTTTGATTTGGAAGATTTTGATATTGAACAACATTTATAAAATCATTTTCTACTACAGAATCATTTGAAGATTCCAATAAATTATAAACTCTCAATAATAGTTTATTTACACTCTCACCTAAATCAATCTCAGTAACAGCTATAGTCTTTTTTATATCTCTTTCATTTAGTTTATGTAATAACTTGACACACCAATCATAAGAGAGTTGTTCATTAGGATAATCTAATAAAACTCCAAACCTACCCTCTTCTAATCTTGCAAAATATAAATCGTTATTATTTAAACTTCTTAAGTCTTCTGCAACTTCTGCAATTATTGCATCACCTTTTTCTGAATTATAATTATCATTTATCTTTTTTAGATTAGCTATATTAACAACTGCTAAAAATATTCTTTTATCTAATTCTTTTACTTTTTCAATTCTTTCAATTAAAAGATGTTCAAAAGTTGGATAATTCCTAAAACCAGTTATTTCATCATGAGTTACATTATCTTGTAGTAACTGTTGAGTTTTAATCTCTTGAGTAATATCACTTAATGTAATTATATATTGTTCTGTTTTTATACCCATACTTGTAATATGCCCTAAAAAATGAGCAGTTCTTTTTCTTACTCTATCATATATATTTACTTGAAATGATTCTGACTTTATTGATAACTTTTTCATCCATAATGATACATCATTTTTAAACTCATCTTCATAGATATTTATATCATTAAAAAAATAAAAACCATTTTTAGATTTTTCATATAAATCTTCCAAATTATCTATACCTAGAAGTTCTAATAAAGATTTGTTGGCTAAAAGAATATGTGAATTTTGTACTATCATAAGCTTAATATCAATCAAATTTATTATTTTAAGTATCTGTTGTAGTTTATTGTTCTCATTTTTTGCTATTTGTAATTTTTTATGATTTTCTAAATGTAGATTTGTAAATATATCTAAAACACCTGATAAATTTGAATCAAATATTGTAGAAATTTCGTTCAGATAAAGTATTGTTTTTTTACTATCATGTTCATTCTGTAGTATAAATGTTGAAAACGAATTTCTAAGTCCTATACAAATATCAAATACTTCTTTTGGATTTATATTTTTAATCAGTAAATAATTTACTAATTTAGTCATAATTGGACAATCACCCTGCTCTTCATCACCTTTGATAATATCAATAAAATATTTTAAAATAGGTAAAGCGTAATTGTTTTTAAATTTTTTAATGGAAATGTTTCTATTTTCTAATGTAGATTTAACACTATGGATCTCAATCCAATTTTCAACTATTAGTGATGAATTTTCTTCTATAACTAATATTAATTCATATATACTAAGAGGTTTATTTTTTGACATAACAATATAATCCTTACCTTTTATAGATAAAGATTATATCATTTAATCTATAAAAATAGATTATATACGAGCATAACTCACACTTAAACAAGCTTCAAGATTTGCTAATTCATTTAATGTAGCTTCATTTACAAAATCATCTACTAAAATAACAGCTAATGCTTCAGATTGCTCATTTCTTGATAAAGAAAAATCAGATATATTTACACTATTTTTAGCAAGTGTACTTCCCACACTACCAATAACACCTGGAATATCTGTATTTTTAAACATTACCATATTACCACGAAGTGCAACTTCTATATCAAAACCATCAATAGCCACAATTCTTTGAACATTATCATCAAAAATAGTAGCACTTATAGCTGTAGTTCCCTCTGCAGTTGTTAGTTTAATTGTTATAAGATTTTTATAAACATTAGAACTACCACAATCTTCAGATTCAATAGATATACCTTTTTCTTTTGCAACAAAATCAGCATTTACATAGTTAATAGTATCTCCACAGTTATCACTCATTGCACCAACGGCAACAAATGTAGCTAATGAATCAACATAATCACCTATCTCTCCATAACCTTTAACTTTTATAGAGATAATTTGACTTTTATTGATTTGAGATTCTAAAAAACCTATTTTTTGTCCCATTTCTAAAAATGGTTTTACAAAAGATGGTATTTTACTCTCATCAATAGGAAGATTCATTGCATGAGGATAAGCGATGCCTTTTGCAGCTTCTATTGCATTATTTGCAGCTTGAGTTCCTATATTATATTGAGATTCATAAGTATTAGCACCTAAGTGAGGAGATACAACAATATTATCTAAATCTAAAAGTTTGTTATCAGTTGCTGGTTCTTTACCAAAAACATCTATACCTGCAAAACGAATTTTACCAGATTTAAGACCATTATATAAAGCATCTTCATTATATAAATCACCTCTAGCACAGTTTACAAGGACAACACCATCTTTCATTTTATTAATTTCTGCTTCACCAATGATGCCAATAGTCTCTTTATTTTTAGGAGTATGAATTGTTATAATATCACAAGCTAAAATATCTTCAAAGTTTTTAGTATAAGTCATATCTAAATCAGTAACTTTTGATGGGTGTATATATGGGTCATAAGCGATAATATCCATCTCAAAAGAAGCAGCTCTCTTAGCAACTCTTGAACCAATATTACCAAAACCAATAACACCAAGCTTTTTACCTTTCATCTCATGACCATACCATTTTTCACGCTTCCAAACTCTTTGGTTTTTCAGGTGATCATGTGAATATGGAAACATTCTCATACATGAAAGCATATGTGTCATAGTAAGTTCAACTGCAGCTATAGTGTTAGCAGTAGGTACATTCATAACTATGATACCCTCTTTTGAACAACCTGGGATATCAACATTATCCACACCAACACCAGCACGAACAATAGCTTTCATATTTTTAGCATGTTTAATAAAGTTAGCATCAACATCTGTTGAACTTCTTGTAATTGCAACATCTGCTGTTGGAATAATTTTTTCAACTAACTCTGTTTTATCAATATCAGCTGCCATTACAAAGTTGATATTTTCATCATTTTTAAGCATTTCTAACCCAGCATCATGAATATGATCACAAACTACTACTGTATATTTCATTTATCTTCCTTATATGGCACTATTTTAGCCACTATTTGATATTTTTTTAATACTCTAACTAAAGAGTTTAATTTTGTTTTATTTGTTGAATAGATTAAAAGTTCAAGACCTTTTTTATCTTTAGTAAAATAATACCTTAATTTATGTTGTTTTAACTCTTCTTTCAAACAAAAAAGTTGATAAGGATCTAAAGAGGAAGCAGATAATTTATAAATGGTTTTACTAATTATATTTTTATCTAAATCTATTTTAACATAGACTTCATTTACTGGATAAAAATAACCTTTTCTTTGAGTAATAGAAAAACGGTCTAGCCAAAGCTTTTCTTTTGGACCTGTAGATTCTTCAGTTTTACGAACTAAAGGTTTTATATCTTCTAAGTTATCTGTAGAATTAATAGATATTAGAAAAAAGACAATAAAAATGGCAACCCCCAGTGCTAATACTGGGGTAAACCATTTTAAAATCTTATGCATTTATTTTACTGAAATTTATCTTTAATTAAATCACCTAAAGAGTGTGATTCATTATCATTAATTTCTTCTAACATTGCTTGATTTTTAATATAGTCAAGTTTTTTAACTGATAAACGGATTCTATCTCTACGAGTATCTATTACAGCGATAGCAGCTTCTATCTCTTGTCCTACTTCTAACTCTTCTTTAACAAGTGGAGTTAAATCTTCGTCACGAATAAGAGCATCAACACCATCTTCAAGTGAAACAAATACACCAAAATCTTTAATATCACGGATAGTTCCTGTGATAGCAGTATTTACTTTGTGAGTTGTAGCAAATTTATCAATAGGAGATTCTAAAAGAGTTTTTCTATTTAAAGAAATCTTTTGATCTTCAGAATTAATCTTAGCAATTTTAACTTCAATCTCCTCTCCTGATTTTAAAACATCTTTACATTTAGTATTTTTATCCCAAGAGATATCTTGATTATGTAAAAGACCTTCAACACCTGCTATACGAACAAATGCACCAAAATCAGTTAAAGATGTAATTGTACCAGTTACAACATCACCCTCATTGTAATTTTTGTAAAATTCATCAAATGGTTTTGGTAAAAGTCTTTTTAATGATACACGAAGTTTATGAGTTTTAGGGTTAATCTCTATAACTTCAACATCTATCTCTTCACCAACAGTTAAGTAATCGTTAGGATTTTTAACATTTTTATCCCAAGAAATCTCAGAAATATGTAAGAAACCTTCTATATCATTTCCTAAGTCAACAAATACACCATAAGCTTCAATATTTGAAACCGTTACAGTGATAGTATCACCTTCATCTAACTCATCTTCAACTTCTGCCCATGGATCTGGAAGAACAGCTTTTATAGAAAGTGAAAGATGTCTTTTGTCTTTATCATAAGATATAGCTTTAACAGTTACAGTATCACCTTCACTATATAGTTTAGATGGATTTACTGGACCTTTGTAGCTTATCTCATTGTAGTGAACTAGACCATCAACACCACCAACATCTACAAACATACCATAACTAGTGATTTTTTTGATAGTACCTTCAACTACTACATCTTCTTCCATCAATTTATCGATGATTTTTTTCTTTCTTTTTCTTTCTTCGTTAAATAGTTTACGACGAGAAACTACTATAGAGTTTTCTTCTGCATCAACTTTAACAACTTGTGCTTTAATCTTACGACCAACTACATCATCAGTATCTTTGAACGCAGCTAAAGAACGAGGCATAAAGAAAGAAACATCATCAGCTTCTACTACATAACCACCACGATTTTTCTTAGTAATCGTACCTTCAATAACTAAATCTTCAAAGTCTTCTTTATGTGCATCAATAAATTCAATAGTTTTTTCTTGTTCTAAAACTTTCTTATATGAAATCTTAGGACGCTCATTATAGTAACCTATAATCATAACTTTGATTTTATCACCAGTACCAAACTTAAGTTCACCATCAACACTTAACTCATCTAAGTTAATAATACCTTCTAGCTTATCGCCAACACCTACTAATGCTCTGTTTTCATCAGCTTGAATCTCAACAATCTCACCCTCAACTATACGGCTTGTTTCTTGTTTCTTCTCACTAGCAGCAAACATCTCTGCAAAATTTTCTTCTTCTTCAAATGATTCGTTATCGAACG
>CAZSWW010000023.1:0-11553 GCA_964611265.1 uncultured Sulfurimonas sp.
TTAGCAGACAAAGATGTTGGGCTTTATAGTATAAGTGATTGTTTAGAAATCTAATGGATATATTTATAAAATAAATCATTTACTTATGATATAATCCAATTCATATTAATTAAAAGGAATTTTCATTATGAATATCTCTATGACAGGAAGACATGTTGATCTAACAGATGCTATAAAAGCACATATCAGCACATCTATCGAAACTTTAAGTAAGTACAATATGGATATTATATCTGTAAATGTTATCGTTTCTGCTCAAACTAAAAAGGGTAAAGAACATTCTATGGTTGAGTATGTTATCAATCTTGCTCACAAAAACTCTATCATCATCAAACAAAATAATGGTGATTTATATGCTGCTATCGATATAGCAACTGAGAGAGCTTCTAAAGCTATGAGAAGAATGCACGACCGTGATACTGAACACTCTAAAGTTGGACTAAATGAGGTTAAAAATACTGAAGTTGATTTAAAAGCTGAAGTTGAAGCCAATGAAGATGAGATAGTTCCAGTAGAACTTTCACTTTACAAACCTCGTGAAGTTGAAGATGTTTTAAACGAACTAAAAGAGAGTGACAAACAATTTGAAATCTTTATAGACCATGAAGATAAAACTCGTGTTCTTTACAAAAGAAATGATGGTAAATTTGGTCTTTATTAGACCTCTTTAACTTAGGTCTTTTTTGACCTGAGTTACCACTTTTTCATCCTCTGCCAAATCTACCCATTTAAACTGTTGTCCACTTTGGTTAGAACCTTTTAACAAATCACCACTTTTTCTAAACTTTAAGTCTAATCTTGCTATATCAAAACCACTTGTAGTTTCACAAAACTTATCTAATCTAGTTGATTTTTCTTGTTTAGTATAAAGATAACAATACCCCTTTAAACCTGTACGGCTCACCCTACCCCGTAACTGATGCAAAGTAGAAAGACCCAACCTCTCAGAACCTACTATCACTACAGTAGAGAGCTTTGGAAGAGAGATACCAACTTCAACTACAGTTGTAGCTATCAAAATATCTCCTTTTTCAGAAAAATCCATTAAAACTTGTTCTTTATCTTTGTCTTTTCCATGAGTTACAAAAACATTTTGAAAGTTTCTCTCCCAGTAATTTCTTGCTTCTTCTATACTTTGATAATCTATAACTTCACTCTCTTCAACTAAAGGGTAAACTAAAAGAACTTGATTTTTCTTTTTTATTTCCTCTTTTATATGTAAGATCAACTCTTTAAAATCTTGTTTATAAATCACTCTAGTTGTTATATCTTTTTTAAAAGGGGTAGAAGTTATAAGGCTTACATCTATATGTGCTGTTTCTATCATAGCTTGAGTACGAGGTATAGGGGTAGCTGAAAATTGTAAAAAATGAGGTTTTTTCGCACCACTACTTACTAACTTTTCAAGCATATTTCTTTGCAGAGTTCCAAAACGATGTTGTTCATCAACCATAACTAAACCAGCTTTAGGTAAATCACGATAAAGTAAAGCATGAGTACCTATAATAAAATCATATTCACTTAAATCTACTTTTTTAGATTTGTTAGTAACCAAGACTGATTTTAGATTTGGTAAGAATTTTTGTGCCTCTTCGTAAAGTTGGTTTGCTAGTATAGTTGTTGGTGCCATTAGTATGGAACGATATGGCATCATCATAAAAGCAGATGCAAGTATAACCATAGTTTTACCACACCCTACATCTCCAACTATCATCCTCTTTGCACTTACATCTTTTGATAAATCCGTTTTCACATCTTCTATAGCATCTATCTGTTCATCTGTTAAGGTAAAAGGAAGTGTGTTTGCCCATATTTTATAGTCATTAGTTACTTTATATAAAGCATTAAAATACCTTCTTTTTGCTGAGAGTTGTTTCATATATACAAAAAGTTCTATATACTTTAAAGCATCTATTATCTCAAAATCTAACTCTTTTAAATCAAGAACAGCATCTTTTGGAAAATGAAGTTTTAAAATATTTTCTATAACTTTATCACCTAATCCCTCAGATGAAAGATGTTCATAAGTAAGATTTTTTTGTATAAATCTTTGCATAGCATCTGTTCTAAGTGAACATTTATACTTTGGAGTGATAGAACCTATAGTTGTTACTTTTTTAGGCATAGTCATACTACACTGACCACTTTTACACTCCACTACCCCATAGTAATAATCTCTATCACCAACTTTAAATTGGTGCATCATATAAGGTTTAGGACGGAATAAAACCCCTTGAATAGTATGACCAAGATTATGTGCAAAAAATGTTACCTGTATAGAGTTAGGAGCTCGAAAAACAGACTCAACAGTAGCATCTATAAGTTGAGGCAAATGCTCCTTTAGAGTTGAATGCAAAGTTAAGTCATCATAAGAAGATGGCACTACCAAAGCAAGTTCGCACCAAGAACTGATACCAAGTTTTTCAAACTTAGTTTTTATCTCTTTTGTAAGTTTCATATTATCATTATATATAAAAATTTGAATTTTTATATATAATATGACAAATTGACAAGTTTTTTTTAAATTTTAAGAGATGAAAGAATTTATTTATTTTATTTTTGTATAATTTGCATATTAGAGGAGAGAAATCTCTCCTCTAGGTTTTAACTATTTTCGTCATTAAGATATTTGAGTATCTCAATGATAGCTTTTAAGATTAGCGAAATAATCCTAAACATAGTAAATCAACACCTTTCACGGTTATAAATTTACTTAAAACATTATGCGACAGTTCCCGCTGTTGCATAAAGCTACAGCAAAAACCGTTTTGTATTATATCTATTTACCCTTAGCAGTAACTATAGCAAAACTCATATCTAAAATCTCATCATGCTCTTTTATAAACTTGTTTAAGTCTTTTAGTTTTAGGTTTTTTATAAGTTCAAGTTCATTAGCTGAATGTCCTAACTCAAAACCTCTGTAGTATTCTTGAAAAGTTCTTGAGAGTCTTTGACTCATAGTTTCAACTCTTAGAGGTTCACTTCCTAGTAAAAACTTTTTAGTTTGTTCTAGTTCCTCTTTTGTTACACCATCTTTTACGAAGTTAGAAAAAACATCTTTTACTGTTGATTTTGCATCTTCTAATGACTCTAGTTTTGTTTGTAGATAACCACTTAGGTATGAAGAAGATTTTGTTACATTTACTCTTGCATAAGCTGAGTATGCAAGACCTTTTTTAACTCTTATCTCCTCCATCAAACGACTTCCAAAACCACCTGTTCCTAGTATGAAAGTAGCTACTCTAGCTTTGTAGTAGTCTTTAGCATCTGCTGTCATGTTGTATGGTGAACCAAAGTATAAGTATGCTTGTTGTGTATCTTTGATTAAGATAGATTCTGATGGTTTATCTACCACTTTAAAATGGTTTAATTTTTTAGCTTTACCAACTTTCATATCATTTATAATGGTAGATAATTTCTCTTTTAACTCATCTAAATCAACATCACCACCAACTGCTACGATAAGTCTCGAACTAACTAGATGCTCATCTATAAAACTTTTTACATCATCAAGAGTGATGCTTTTTATACTTTTTATAGTTCCTGAACTAGGGTTTGCTAGTGGAGTATCTTTGAACATTATAGATTTTAACTCGTTTGATGCTATATAATCAAAATCATTTTCTTTTGCAGCTAATCCACCTACTGTTGTAGTTTTTATCTTTTGTATAGCATCATCTGTAAGGTTTGGGTCTTTTAAAAGTTTTGCAAAAAATCCAAGTGCATCATTAAACTCATCTTTTAAACATCCAACTTCTATAACAAAAGTTTCTTTACCTGTTGAACTAGATATATGAATAGCTTTCGCTTCTAGTGCCTCAGCAAATGCAGATGAACCAAGTTTTTTTGTACCCTCATTCATTAGTTTTGCACTAAACTTTGCAAGACCTGCTTTTGCTTCATCAGTGATGCTACCACTGTTTTGAAAGATAAACTGCATATTAACGAGTGGAAGTCTTTTATCTTCTTCAAAAATCACTGGTATTTTTTGGTTATTTACTTCTAAATATTCAATATTTGTTGCCATTAAAAACTGTCCTAAAATTAGTATTGTCCATATATATTTCATTTAAAACCTTATAAGTTTTATTTGTAAGAATTTTAGCTAAAAAACTTTAAAAACTTAACATTTATGATGTAAATCATAACTTTTGTATAGTTCGTCTAAAATATCGAATAGGCTCATCACCTACTTTTGTACTTACGGTTATATCCATTAAAACTGAACCATTTTGTTCAGCTGTTTTTATGTATGATATATACTTATCACAATTCTTTCTTACTATATTTTTATTATCTTCAGTAAAGATATATTTCATAGTGACATTAGCATCATATATATCGTCAAAGGTTGTATCGAAACTATTTTGACAACCTTTTTTTGCTATCTCTAAAAGTGCTAATTCTGCAACACTTTTAGAGTAAATCATAGCTTGTTCATATAGATATATATCAACAGTTTTTTTTGTAGTTTGAGTAGTTAAAGACAAAGATAAAGCCATAATAGTGCTTAAAACAACTATAGCTACAATAGCCATAATCATAGCTATACCATCTCTTTTTAAAATATTGTTTTTTCTTTGCATAGTGAATAATCCTCAACTAAATCAGTTTTTACACAAACTTGTATCTTCATAACAGAACCAGCAGACATAAACTCAAATGTACTAACATTTTGCATAATTATGGCTTTTTTACCATCCCTGTACTTTTCATTTTTCCATGGTTGATAATCATAGTATAAAGTTAAATCACCATTTTTTATCTCTACAGCATAAGCACTCCATGCTAGTTGATAAAACTCATACACATCAACTCCACTAAAATTATTATCTACTCCATTACTCTTTGTTGGTATAAATACAGATATATTAGAATCTCTTCGTATAGGATGCATTACACCATTTTGTGTATCTATATCGCTTAAATCTCCATCCCATCCATAACCAGTTTGAATATTACTGTTTGAACCTATAAAGTACAATGCACTATCATTTATATCACTATTCCCATAGGAAAGAGTTTGTATAAGTTCATTTATAGCTGTGGTATTTGTCTCAGGTGTTACTAGATAAGTTGAGTTTGTATCTTGATGTTTTAAGTCAATAATCCCACTCCAGTAAGGCTTCGTTGTTCCTCTAAAACCATCTATATCATACCCTACCCATTCTAAGATATGATAACCATCAGAACTAACACCAGAAAGTGCAGTAAAATTAGAATCACTTTGTCTAGCTATAGTAGAATCTTTTATACGATACTGAAGTCTAGAAGCTATACTTTGTACTGCCATTTCACTTTTTGCTTGAAGAGAATTATTTATATTGGAGTATATAAAATTATTGTATGCTTGTGCTAAAAACTCTGCACCAAATTTTCCTATAATCCCCATAACAACTATTACAAACACAAGTTCTATCATTGTAAATGCTGTTTTTTTCATTAGAAAAGTCCTTAAATTTATGCTATTATAGCACTATCAAGTAATTAGGAAAAATAATTTGCATACAGATTCACAACAATACAAAGATAAAAAAGCATATTTTGAAAAGATAATCACACTTTATGGTAGAAATGTAGTTGTAGAAGTTTTACAAGATAACAACATCGAAGTTCATAAACTACACATGGCATCTTCAAACAAAACTGACGGAGCTATAAAGACTATACTTTCACTTGCAAAAAAAAGAGATATAAACATAACATACCATGAAAAAAACTCTCTTAGTCGCATCAGTAAAAATGCAAAACAAGACCAAGGTGTAGCTATAGACATCATCGCTCAAACTTATAAGAGTGCATCTGAGATAAAAAGTATGGATAACTTTAAACTTATAGCCTTAGATGGCATCCAAAATCCTCAAAACTTAGGGATGATTATCCGTTCTTGTGCAGCTGGAAATGTAGATGGCATCATCTTACCTAAAAAGAGTTCAGCAAAAATCTCACCACTTGTTGTAAAAGCTAGTGCTGGTACACTTTTTAAACTTCCTATCTTTTACTGTAACTCTCTTGAAGATGTTTTACCTGAGTTAAAAGATACAAATATTTATGCTCTATCATCTCATGCAAAAAATAGTATCTATGATGTTAAAGCGACTAAAAAGTCTATATTTGTGTTAGGAAATGAAAGTGATGGGGTAAGTAAAGAGGTAGAGCAACTTTGTAATGATGCTATCTCTATACCTATGCAAAGAGGTGTTGAGTCTTTAAATGTTGCAGTTACAGCATCACTTCTAGCATTTATGCAGTAAAATCTTTTTCCCAAAAAAATTCTATCCACTCTGTCGCTTCATTTATCCAAAAATGTGGTTGATATGTGGATGTTTTTTTGTAAAAAAGTGTAGCTGATTTAAACTCTATATCTTTGTACTTTTGTGTTAGTTTATCCATAACAGCATCCAAAGTTTCCCCACTATCGGCTATATCATCAACAACCAAAACTTTTTTTAGACCACCAAGATTACAATCATCATAAATTGTGATTTTATCTCTTTTTTGAGTATCATCATAAAGTTCTGTTCTTAAAGACTGCACATTTCTTATGTTTAAGCCTTCGCTCATACAATGACTAAGTATCAATCCACCACGAGCGATGCCAACAATAGCATCTGCTTCAAATAGTTTTACTTCTTTTATAAGTTTGTTTGTATCTAGTTTAAAAGTTTCATAAGAATAGTATTTCATAAGTTTCTTTTTTGTGGTATAATTTCATCACAAAGGCAAAGCAAAGAGGTTAGGCTCTCTTTGCTTTAAAACTAATTACAAAACCAAAAAGGTTAAGCCTTAGTTTTATTTTAAACCGTTTCATCGGTTTGTCCTTTTATGATGATTGCCCTAACTTTTAAAGTTAGGTGCATAAAATTATAACACAAATCCTCAACTAAAAAATCTCAAGGTTATTCATGAAAAAAATCGCAATTATCGGTCGTCCAAATGTTGGAAAAAGTTCACTATTTAATAGGCTAGTTAAAAAACGCGATGCCATCACTTCAGATATAGCTGGAACTACTAGAGATGTTAAACGCCGTCATGTTATGATAAACAATAAACAAGCACTTTTACTAGACACTGGTGGACTTGACAAAGGTTGTGAACTATATGACAAGATTAAAGAAAAGTCACTAGAAGCTGCACATAAAGCAGATATAGTTCTTTTTATGGTTGATGGTAAAGGCATCCCAGAAGATGAAGATAAAAAACTTTTTTATGAACTTCAAACACTTGGTAAAGATGTTGCACTTGTTGTAAACAAGATTGACAACGATAAGATGCAAGAAAAACTTTGGGATTACTACGAGTTTGGAACAGATGCTATTTTTGGTATCTCTGTTGCACACAACCGTGGTACAGTTGCTTTAAATGACTGGATGTATAACCTTATACCTGATGAAGATATTGTAAATGAAGATGAGGAAGATGAAGAGGAAACTATAGCTAATGATGAAGATGCATTAGATGATGAAGAGTTTTTCTCTGAGTATGAAGAGGATGAGGAAGACAACTACTTTTATACAGATGAAGAAGCTGTTGTTGATAATTCTATCTTTGCTCAAAATGACAAGATAAAAGAGTTTGATGAAAACGACATCAACCATATAAAAATCGCTATCATTGGTCGTACAAATGTTGGTAAAAGTTCACTTTTAAATGCTCTTCTTGGTGAAGAACGCTCAGTTGTAAGTTCTGTTGCTGGAACAACCATAGACCCTATCGATGAAAGCATCGAGTATAAAGGTAAACAACTTACATTTGTAGATACTGCTGGTCTTCGTCGTCGTGGGAGAATTGTAGGTATAGAAAAGTTTGCACTTATGAGAACAAAAGAGATGCTAGAAAATGCTAACATGGCTTTAGTAGTTCTTGATGCAAGTGAACCTCTTTTAGACTTAGATGAAAAGATAGCAGGACTTGTTGACCAAAACAGACTTTCATGTATCATAGTTTTAAACAAATGGGACATATCAAAAAGAGAAGCTTATGACAAACTTGTAGCTGAAGTTAGAGATAGATTTAAGTTCTTAGCTTATGCCCCTATCATCACACTATCTGCTCAAACTCATAAAAGAGTTGACCAACTTCACGATATGATACTAGAGATAAACGACAACTACTCTCAACGCATCCCAACTTCAAAACTAAATGAAGTTATAGAAAAAGCACAAAGAAGACACCAACTACCAACTATGCATGGTCAAGTTATCCGTATCTACTATACAACTCAGTACGAAACAAGACCACCAAAGATAGCTATAGTTATGAACAAACCAAAAGGGTTACACTTCACTTATAGAAGATACTTAACAAACAAACTAAGAGAAGCATTTAACTTTACAGGTACACCTTTACTTTTTAAAGCTAAACGAAGAGGGGATCAGTAGTTAAGCTAGTGCATCTAGCTTTTTTGCTTCTTTTTCTATATCTTCATTTATGATTTTTGATTTCATACCCTCCAAATCATTAATCTTTGTTTTTATTTGATTGATACTAAAATCAATATTTTTACTATCTAAATCTAGTGGTGTATTTGCAGGGGAGAGTTGCTCTACTGCTGCCATATCGGACATCTCAGATACTGCTATTTTAGTATCTACTGCTATATCCATATCTGCCGATAGGTCTAGTATCTCCTCTTTAGATACTTTTGTATCTGTTTTTAAGATGATGCTATCTACATTATCAGTTATCTTTGGTGTATGCTTAATAGTATTGATAAGGTTTGATACATCTTTATCTCCATATTTACTTTTTAACTCATCTATTTTAGCTATGTTATCAACACTTGCAGATAGGTGATTTTGTGCCTCTTTTGTGCTTACTTTTATGGGTTCTTGTGATTTTTGTGAAGTTAGATTTTTTAACATCTTTTTTAAGCTTTTTATCTGTTTATCTAAAGAAGCTATTCTTTTGTTTTTAGCAGTTGTTTCTATCTCTTCATTTGATATTTTTTTAACCTCTTGAAGTTTGTATTTTCTAAAATCTCTTTTGTTTTTTTTGATTAGTTCAACTGTATTTAGTGAAGTTATCTCATCTGATTCTATCTTATTGTTGTTATTTTTATCAAGATTTTTAAGCTCATTTTGAAGTGAATCTAGCGATATGCCAGAGTCTTTAAGTATAGTGTTTATCCCATTTTCAGACAAGAAATTAACACCTTTAGTTAGTTCAAATTTATCTTTTGTTGCATTAACCCAAATTATGCAATAGAAATAAAAAATTATACTCTATCATTGCAATCAAGTGGCATTCATTAAAAATCTACACCACCAATAAGGTGGCTTAAAATTTTTACTAAACACCCCTTAATTACAAGCATAGGTAAATTTTATAAATTCCTACTGCATAATTTGGGATTAAAATTGATAGCTAGTTTTATATCTATAAGTTCATCATAAGTTAAAAAATCATCACCATTACGATCAGAATTATTAAAATTTAATGTATCTAAAATAGCACTTTTAAAATTATCACCTTTATCTTCTAAAATGGTATAATTTTTTTCTTGTGATTGCTGAACTTTTGGTAATACAGATAAATAATTTATATTCATTTTCAATATACCTCTTTTTGTATATCGACAAATAATTATAATAATGAAATTTAATGGTTAATTAAATAAGATAGAACTTCAAAAAGAAGTTCTATTTTAAAGTAGATATATACTCAGCAAGTTCTTTGATTTTAACCTCATCTAACGATGCTACTTGACCTTTCATCAGACCTTTCATCGCTCCACCATAAGTTCCAGATTTATAACCATTTAATGCTGTTTCTATCTTACTAGCTTCCCAACCACCTATAACTTGTGATTTACCAAGAGCTTTTTTCTCAGCTTTTTGACCATGACAACCTGCACATTTTTTATAAGTATCTGCACCAGATGCAAGTAATGATGAAGAGCTTAGTAATGCTCCAACTAGAACTAAAGATTTTACTGTTGTTTTAAATGTAGTTTTCATGTGAAACTCCTTTGTTTATATGTTGTAATTATATAAACTAATTGTGGAAGAATTGTGAAACTACTTTAACCTTTTAGAAACATCATATCTTTGCCAATAAACATCTATAACTTTTATTAATTTCTGCTCATCTAAAGAACTTTTTTTCTTGATGCCAAATCTACTTATAAATGATTTTGACATGATGGTAGTTTTCTTAGTTGGGTTTAAAAGGTACTTTAGCATAGCATCTTTTGTATCTTGTTCGCTACTATACTTAAGCAAATAACGATAAAAATACTTATCTATACTAACTGGTAATTTTTTATGACATTCGATGCAGTTATCTTTATATAAATCTGCTTGTAAAGATATACTAAAAATTATAAAAGTTAAAATTATTTTTACTACCATGATACCTCAACCTTTGTCCATTCTTTTTCTTTAGATGTTATTTTGATTTTTAGATTGTACTCTTTTGCTATAACCGACACTATGTTTAAGCCTATTCCAAACCCACCACAACTATCATTGAACCTTACATATCTCTCTTGCATCTTAGAGATATTTTCCTCTGATATTCCTATACCACTATCTTTTACAACTATACTTTGCTTTTTGACTTTTATATTTATATAGCCTTTTATCTTGTTGTACTTTATAGCATTTGATATAAGATTATCTAAAAGCTTTGAGAATTTTGCTTTATCTATAGTTAGAGTTGCTTTATGCTCTATATCTGTAGTAAGTTTAATCTTCTTAGCATCTAAGAGTGACTGAAAATACTCAACTCGTTGCATAACTACATCTGCAAGTTTAACATCTTCATCATTTGAGATTATCTTATTGCCTAGAGTTAAGTAGGTCAAGTCTTGGTAGATGTTTGAGATGGTTTTTGCACCTATATCTATACGGTTTATCTTTCTTTTTAGTTTTTCATCTAGTGCATCTCTGTCTATCATCTCTATATTTGTAACTATGGTACTAACTGGTGTGTTTAGTTCATGTGTGGTGTCTTTTATAAACTTATCTAAAAGTTCTATAGCATCTTTCATAGGTTTTATAAATAGTTGAAGTAAAAAGTAACCTACAACAAACATAAAAGAGAAAGCTAAAAAAGCATAAAAAAAGATTTTGTTTTGAATCTCTTTAGACCAAACCCCATCATCTTTTACTTGAACTACTACATACTTAGCCCCAAGATAGTAAGACTCAGGGATGCTGATAAACTGTATAACTCCATCTTCAAGAGATAGTATGTTGTTTAGATTTATGTTGTTGTTTGTAGTAGAGAAGATTTTGTGTTTATGGTTGTCAAATATTGCACTTGAGTATTTTTCACTCCGTGGATAAAGTTGAGTTTTATCAAAGTTTATATGAAGTTGTTTAAGGTTTTGGATAAGTTCTCGTGAATACTCCTCTAAAGTTACCCTCTTCTTTTGAAGCATCAAATCTTTTTGAGATTCATAGTATATAAATGAAAAAACTCCTACTATGATGATAGTAAGCAAAGTATAAAGTGCAAGAAATCTAAAAAGTGTCTTTTTTTCACTACGAAGTAAATTTATATCCAAGCTTTTTGATACTAACAATCTTTTCCTTTCCTATAAGTTTT
>CAZSWW010000024.1:0-11494 GCA_964611265.1 uncultured Sulfurimonas sp.
ATTATAAAAATATTAAGGGATTTTTATGCCAGCTACCCAATTACAAAAAGAAGAACTTATAGAGGTTTATATAGCTACTTTCAATCGTGCACCAGATGTTGATGGATTTAATTATTGGTTATCAAATATCACAGATAAGGGTTGGACTATACAAGATGTCGCAAAGTCTATGTTTGATTCACCAGAGGTATCAGAATATTATCCTTCTAATCTTTCTAATGGTGATTTTGTTGATAAGATTTATAATAATGTATTAAATAGAAATTCTGATGCAGATGGAAAAGTCTACTGGGTAAAACAAATGGATAATGAAACTATAACAAAAGATGAAATGCTTTTAGCCATTATAAATGGTGCAAAGGCTGATACTGGAAGTTCTACAGATAAACAAACTTTAGAAAATAAAAAAGATGTTGGTGAATATTTTACTATAACACATGAATTTAACGATATTAATTTAGCAAAATCTACTATGCAGATAGTAACATCAGAGATATCAACAGTTCGTGCAGCAAAAGATATGCAAGATATTGTAAAACTTTCAGAAGATGAAAAAAACATTATTACACAAGGAAGTAATGGTAATGATATAATCACAACTACTTCTGATGGTAATTTTATATATAGTTATGATGGTGATGATATGATTACAACCTTAAATGGTAACAATTATGTTAGTTCCGGTCTTGGTGTAGATAGTGTTTATACAGGTACAGGAGATGATATAATATATACAAGTGATGATAATGATACTGTATATGCAGATGCAGGTAATGACTTGATATATGGAGAAAATGGTAATGATTCTCTACATGGTGAAAATGGTGATGATACCATATATGGTGGTGATGGTAATGATTATTTATATGGAGATATAGGTAATGATATAATCATTGCAAATGATGGCGATGATTATATATATGGTGGTTCAGGTGATGATCATATATATGCAAATGATGGTGATGATTTTATATCTACTGGTTCAGGTGAAAACTTTGTAGATGCTGGTGCTGGTGCAGATCATATAAATGGTGGAAACTCTATAGATATCATATATGGTGGTTCAGGTAATGATATTATATATGGAGATAGTGGTTCAGATATTTTAGATGGTTTAACTGGTGATGATGTTATCTATGCAGGTTCTGATAATGATACTGTAAATGGTAATGATGGAGATGATAAACTATATGGTAGTGATGGAGCAGATAAAATAGATGGGGAACTAGGTAATGACTTTATATCTGGTGGACTAGGAGCAGATACACTCATCGGTGGTGAAGGAGTAGATACATTTAGTATAAAATCAAATGAAAGTAATTTAACAAATATGGATTATATTATAGATTTTAGATACTCTACAGATAGGATGATATTAGAAAATAAAGGAAATGAAGTTATTTATGCAAACAAAGCTGATATATCTTCAGCCAATGATTTAACATCTGCTGTAAATCTTGTCGCATCTGGAGATGGGAGTACAAATGCTATAGTAAAGTGGTTTGTTTATGGAGATTATACTTATATAGTAGAAGATATAAATCTGGATGCTACATTTAATAATGACACAGATATTGTTGTAAAGTTACAAGGTGTTCTTGATTTAGAAGGTTTAAATAACTCTACATTGTCTTTTGAGAATTGATTTTGGATATAAATGTTAAAACACTTACCCCAACTTATGATAAGCTTGAAGATAGGATAAGATTATCCATAAATTACCAAGATATAAATAACCGTATAGACTTTATGATAACAAGAAGTTTTATTATCCAACTTTTACCTGTTGTTGAAGAATATCTCTATAAGCATTATTTTGATTTTATAGAACGAGATGATGAACTTCATATAGAATTAAAAGATGAGGTAAATACTCAAACAAATAGATCAACTACTAATATGGAAGACATATATCTTTATGAATCTTTACAAGATTTACTAATAACTATAAATCTAAAGTATGATAAAAAGACTAGATTAACTCACTTTGAATTTATTTCTAAAGATACACATAAAGCTTTAACAGTTTGTGATTTTGATATGTTACAAAATATTATAGCATCTATAAAAACAGCTATACCAAATTATAGCTGGGGAATATCTACTCATATATAATGACTCTGACACCATTTTATATGTGTTATTTTAGTGTCAGAGTTATTTAAACTAAACAAAAGAAACTTTAGACTATAATTTCTTTATATATAAATTAAGGAATTTATTTGGCTCGTAAAATTAGAGTTTTTGTGGAAGATTCATCTCAACATATTTTATTAAAGAGTTTAAGTGGTCTTATCTTATTTAAAGATGAAACTGATTATCAAACTTTTAAAGATATGCTTATAGAACTTGTAACTAAACATGATGTAAAGATACACTCGTATGTGTTGATGCCTGAATATTTTGAGTTTCTTGTAACTCCAAAACATCCAGAAGCTATATCTAAGTTTATGCAAAGTCTTGGTAGAAAGTATGTTGGGTATTACAACAAAAAATATAATCGTACAGGAACATTATGGGATGGTCGATATAAAGCTTCTTTAGTTGAAGATTCTTTATATCTTTTTGATGTGATGAGATATATAGAAAATCTACCTTTGCAAGATAACTATCCATTTAGTAGTATCGGTAAAAATCTCTTTAACGAGCAAGATAATATTGTAACTTATAACAATTTATATAAAGGATTAGGTTTTACACAGGTTGATAGGATTAAAGAGTATTCAAAAATCTTTCATTCTAAAATGAAAAAAGAAACTTTAGAGTTTATAGTAAATAGTTTAAATAAGCAAACTGTAACAGGTAGTGTCGAATTTGTGAAAAATTTAGAAGAACAGATAGGTGTAAGCCTAACTTCTAAGCAAAGAGGCAGACCAAAAAAAGAAACAATAAAAAAAGGAAAAAAAATGTATAAAAATTTAGTAGTATTAGATAAAGCAAAACACGCAGAGTTAAAGATAAACCCACTTGAAAACTTAGAGTTTGCTAGAGAGAGTGCATTTGTACCAGTAGTAGCATCAGAAGTAGCATCAGTTGGAGCTACTTTCCCCGTAGTTTTTAGTGCAGATGAAAATCCATCTTTAATCTCTATCATCTCTTTAGGTAGTGGAAACTTAGCACTAGATGCAAATGGTAAATGGATAACTTCATATGTACCATCATTTTTTAGAAAGTATCCTTTTTCTTTAGCATCAACAGAAGCTAACCCTGAACAAAAAGTTATACTTATAGATGAAGATTCAAAACTTTTTTCAAAATCAAAAGGTAAAAAATTATTTAAAAGTTCTGGTGAACAATCAGAAACTTTAGATCATGCTATCAAATTTTTAACTGCTCATGAAAATGAGATGGTAATTAGTAAAAATGTTGCAAAAATTATCGCAGATAGTGGAATACTTGAAGATAGAGAGATTGCAGTAGGCGAGGGTGAAGAGAAAAAAGTTTTAGTAAATGGTTTTAAAGTAGTAGACCGTGAAAAACTAAATGCTTTAAGTGATGATATCTTAGCTGACTGGGTTAGAAAAGGGATTATTTCTATGATAGATGCTCATTTAAAATCATTAGATAATATTCAAACTTTATTTAATATCGCTCAACAAAGACAAAACTAGGAACTCTAATGGCAAATGCACAAAAAAAGCAAAATGCAACAACTTCCGAACTAAAAGAGGCTATTTTAGCCTCTAAAAAATCATTTATATTAGTTGGTTTTTTTAGTTTATTTATAAATTTACTTATGTTAGTTCCATCTCTATATATGTTACAACTATATGATAGAGTGATGACAAGTAGAAGTGAAGATACACTAATAATGCTTACTTCAATTGTTATGGTATTGTTTGTAACTATGGCACTTTTAGAGATAGTAAGGTCTAAAATACTGGTAAAAATAGGCAATAAACTAGATTCTATTTTAAGTCAAAGGGTTTTTAACACTCTTTTTGAACTTGCAAATAAACATCCTGGTAAAGCTTCATCAATGCCATTAAATGACTTAACTCAAGTTAGACAATTTATGACAGGAAATGGTATATTTGCTTTTTTCGATACACCGTGGATACCTATATATATAGCATTATTATTTATGTTTCATCCTGTTCTTGGGTATTTTTCTATTTTTGCAGCTATTGTTTTAGTTTCACTCACTATATTTAATGAATACTCAACTAAAGCAAAATTATCTGAAGCAAACTCATTAAACAGAGCTTCTACGGTATTTGTTGACTCAAATCTTAGAAATGCAGAAGTTATAAATGCTATGGGTATGAGAAGTAATATTCGTGAAAAATGGCAAGAAAAATACTATGGTTTTTTAAATGCTCAAAATGAAGCTAGTTCAAAGGCTGGTATCTTCTCAAATGTTTCTAAAAGTACAAGGATGATGTTTCAGTCACTTATACTTGGACTTGGTGGTTACCTAGCTATACATAACGAGATAAGTTCAGGTATGCTTATAGCTGGTTCAATCCTTATGGGTAGAGCCTTAGCACCACTTGATCTACTTATAAACAGTTGGAAAGGTTTTAGTAGTGCTAGAACAGCTTATGCAAGACTTGAAGCACTTTTAAATGACTTTCCAAAAGATAAAGAGTATATGGAATTGCCAGCTCCTACTGGTGAACTTATGCTTGAGGGTGTAGTTGTTGTTCCTCCGGGTGCTAAACAACCATCTATAAAAGGTATATCTATGAAGATAAACAAAGGTGATGTTGTTGGGATTATTGGTCCATCAGCTGCTGGTAAATCTTCACTAGCAAGGGCTATGCTTGGTCTTTGGCCTTTAGTTCAAGGTAAAGTAAGACTAGATAAAGCAGATATACACCAATGGGATAAAGAACTTTTAGGTAAATATATAGGTTATTTACCACAAGATATAGAACTTTTTGAGGGTACTATTAGTCAAAATATCGCAAGATTTAATGAAGTAGATGCACAAAAAGTTGTTGAAGCTGCTACAAAAGCTGGTGTTCATGAGATGATACTAAGATTACCTGATGGTTACGATACTAAGATAGGTGCAGGTGGAGCAACACTTTCAGGTGGACAAAGACAAAGAGTTGGTTTTGCAAGAGCTATTTATGATAATCCTGTTTTAGTATTACTTGATGAACCAAATTCAAATCTTGATGATCAAGGTGAATTGGCACTTGTTCAAGCTATAAAACTGTTAAAAGAAAATCAAACGACAGTTATCCTTATAACTCACCGTCCAAATATACTGCAAGTTACAAATAAGTTGGCTGTAGTTAAACAAGGTACTTTAGAATTGTATGGAGATACAAACCAAGTTCTAGCAAAAATTCAAGAGGCAAATACTCAGGCAAGACAAGTAAAAAAACCTGTTGCACCAGCTCCAAAAATATCACTTGGTAAACCAGGTAGTTAAGGAATAATGATGAATGAAAAAATAACAATGCCATCAAATGATGACAAGGGTGTAATAGCATTTGGTTTATCAGTAATTTTAGTAGTATTTGGGATACTTGGTGGATGGATGGCTTTAGCTCCACTTGCTAGTTCTTCTGTAGCTATGGGAAAAGTATCTGCAGATTTAAATAAAAAAACTATACAACACTTAGAGGGTGGTAAACTTACTGCAATTCTTGTTAAAGATGGTGATAAGGTAACAAAAGGTCAAGTTTTACTTAAACTTAGAGATGTACAGATAAAAGCACAGTTAGATATTTTACAAGCACAGTATCAAGATGCTATAGCACTTTTTGCAAGACTTAAAGCACAAAGAGATGGTTTAGATACTATAGAATTTCCAGCAGAATTAACTGATGAAAATGCTATAAAAGACCAAACAAATATCTTTATAACAACTGCTAGAACTATAAAAGATGAAAAAGCTATCACGAAGAAAAAAATAGCACAACTTAAAGAACAAATGAGTGGTTTAAAATCTCTAATAGAGAGTAAACAAAGACGAAAAGACTCTATATCTGAAGAGATAAAAGAGTGGGAAGAACTTTTTAAACAAAGACTTGTTGATAAACAAAGAATTAGAGAGTTAAAAAGAGAAAACAATATGGTTGAGGGTGATATAGCTAATGGCTATTCAGAGATTGCAAAACTTAAAGAGCAGATTAGTGAAACAAAAACTGTTCAACTACTAAGAGAAAAAGAGTTTAAAAAAGAGACTTTACAAAGATATGTTGAAACCAAATCAGTTATATCAGACTTAAAGTCTAAAATCATAGCTAATGAAGATACACTAAATAGAACTACTATAACTTCACCTATAGATGGAACTATAGTTGGACTTAAAGTTCATACAGTTGGTGCTATTATCCGTCCTGGTGAGCCTATACTTGAGATAATTCCAAGTGATTCTAAACTGTTAGTAATTGCACAAGTTCAAACTACAGATATAGATAAAGTAAAAAAAGGTCTTTTAGCAGATATAATGTTTTCAGCTTTTAATCTAAAACAAGTTAATGTGATTCAAGGTGAAGTTATCCATGTATCTGCTGATAGTTTTATAGATGAAGTAACTGGCATGCCTTATTATGAAGCTAAGATAGAAGTAAATGATGAGGGTTTAAAAACTTTAGATGACAATGGTTTTGTACTTGTTTCAGGGATGCCTGCACAAGTTATGATAAAACTAGGTGATAGAACAGCTCTTAGTTACTTGGTAAAACCATTTAAAGAGATGTTAGGGAGAAGTTTCAATGAAGAGTAGTAAACTTTTTTTTCTATCTATTTTAAGTGTAGTTAGTTTAAATGCAGAAATGTTGACATTTTCTAAGGCTTATCAACTAGCCTTAGAAAATACACACTCTTTAAAAGCTTCTATTTTTAAAATGGAAGGTGTAAAAGAGAGACTTGAACAAGAAAAATCTCAACTATATCCTCAGTTAAACTTATCTGCATCTTATAAAAAGACTGAATATAACTATAATAAAAACTATAATGCAAGTGGTGATACAATTAAACAAGGTTTGATTAACTACAGTTTATCTTTGAAACAATCTATCTATAATGCTGATATATATTCAAGAATATCACTTCAAAGATCAAAAAATGAGCTTTATGAAGTTGGAGTTGAGTTAGAAAAAGATGAGTTAGCACAAAAAGTTTTTCAAGTTTACTTAGAGGTTTTAAAAGCACATAATAAAATCGAACTAGATAAAGCTTATGTAGCTTACACTAAATCAAGAGTAGATGAACTAAGTAAAAAATACGATATGTTTATGGTTAATAAGATGGATTTTCTTGAGATGAAAGTTGAGTACAAATCTGCTCAGATTGAATTAAAAAAAGCTAAAAAATTACTTACTGTAAATATGCTAAAACTTAAACAGCTAATAGGAGATGTAAAGTATGAAATCCCATCTATTGACCCAAATAAACATATACTTACAACTATAGGTTTTATAAAATCTTCTGTTATAAATAAAGATGATTTTTCATCAAATCTTCAACTATTACAAGCTAAGTTATCTGTAGAAACTGCTAAAAAAGATGTTCACAACTCTTTTGTTGCACATTATCCAACTCTTGATTTTCAAGCATCTTACTCTGGTTATGAGACTGATGACCCAACATCTGATTCTTTATATAGAGATGTAACAAGTGCTATGTTAGTTTTAAATCTACCTATCTATAGTGGTGGTAGAATATCTTCAAGAGTAAAAGAGTTAGAATATAACCTAAAAGCTGCCCGTGAAGATTATATAGATATGCAAAAACAAGTTCAAGTGATGTATGATGAAAATCTTGCTTTACTTGAAGCTTCTATAGAATCTGTATCTATGTACCAAGAGGCTTTAGAATCATCAAAACTTTATGTTGATTCTATGGAACAGGGTTATGAAAATGGTTTAAAAAGTATTGTTGATTTAAATGAAGCTAAAAACAAACAATATGAAGTTGAATATAAATACATTGAAAATATATATGAGATGGTAAATTCATATATAGGTTTACTTATTATTACTAATGACTTTAAAAGTATAGTATTATTGGATAAGTTAGTAGACTAATGAAAAAAGCTATAATAACTGGTATAACTGGTCAGGATGGAGCATATCTAGCAGAATTATTGTTAAGTAAAGGATATAAGGTTTATGGAACATATAGAAAAAGTTTATCTGAAAATTTTTGGAGAATTAAAGAGTTAAAGATAGATAATAACCCTAATTTACATCTATTAGAGTATGACTTAACTGACTTTGATACCACAGTTGCTATGGTGAAAAATATTATGCCAGATGAGATTTATAATCTTGCTGCTAGAAGTTTTGTGTGTGCATCATTTGAAGAGCCTTTAGTTACTACCCATGTAACAGGGCTTGGTTGTGCGCATCTGCTTGAAGCTATACGGTTAGTTGATAATAAGATAAAATTTTATCAAGCAAGTACATCAGAGATGTTTGGTAAAGTTTTAAGCCACCCTCAAAATGAAGAAACTAGGTTTTTTCCTAGAAATCCTTATGGTATAGCAAAGTTATATGCTCACTGGATGGTTGTGAATTACAGAGATATGTATGGTCTTTTTGCTTGTAGTGGGATTTTATATAACCATGAATCACCACTAAGAGGTATAAACTTTGTAACAAGAAAGATTACAGATTCAGTAGCAAAGATAAAACTAGGTAAGCAGGAATGTTTAGAACTTGGAAATATGGATGCTCAACGGGACTGGGGTTATGCAAAAGATTATGTAGAGGGTATGTACCTTATGCTTCAAGCTGATAAAGCAGATAACTATGTACTCTCTACAAATAAAACTCATACTGTAAGAGATTTTGTAAAAATGGCTTTTAAAGGTGCTGGTATAGAGTTAGAGTTTAGAGGTAAAAATGAAGATGAAGTAGCTATAGATATAGCTACTGGAAAAGTAGTAGTAAAAGTAAATCTTGCATTTTATAGACCTCCTGAAAAAGATATACTTGTAGGTGATTCACAAAAAGCAAAAGATGTTTTAGGTTGGAAAGCAAAATGCTCATTTGAAGAGTTATGTTCTATGATGGTTAAAGAGGATTTAAAAAGAAATGAAAATAGCGATAATACATGATTGGTTAGTTACAGATGCTGGTGCTGAAAAAGTTTTAAAGTCTATTTGTGAACTTTATCCTAAAGCTGATATATTTTCTCTAGTTGATTTTTTAGATGATAAAGATAAAAAAGAGGTTATAAATTTTAGAGATGTAAAAACATCTTTCATACAAAAATTACCATTTTCTAAAAAGTATTTTAGATACTATCTTACTTTTTTTCCTATGGCTATAGAAAGTTTTGATATGAACTCTTATGACCTAATCATAAGTTCATCTTGGGCAGTAGCTAAGGGTGTAAAAACTCATAAAAATCAAACTCATATATGTTACTGCCATACACCTATCCGTTACGCTTGGGATTTGTATGATGAATACACATCAAACTTGACAGGTTTAAAAGCTATGCTTGTTAAATGGACTTTGAAAAGATTAAGAGAGTGGGATTTGGCCACTGTAGATAGAGTTGATTATTTTGTAGCAAATTCAAAGTTTGTCCAAAATAGAATTAAAAAAACTTATAAAAAAGATGCAACAGTTATATACCCACCTGTAGATATTGAAAAATTTAGTTTATATGAAGATAAAGAAGATTTTTATCTAACCGCTTCAAGACTTGTTCCATATAAAAAAACAAAACTTATAGTTGAAGCTTTTAATGAGATGCCAGATAAAAAACTTGTAGTTATTGGTGCTGGTGAAGAGTTTGAAAGTATAAAAAGTATTGCAAAAGAAAATATAACTGTTTTAGGTTATTGTGATAATGATATTTTAGTTGATTATATGCAAAAAGCCAAAGGTTTTGTTTATGGGGCTATTGAAGATTTTGGTATAGTACCCATAGAAGCTATGGCTTGTGGTACACCTGTTATTGCACTAGATGATGGTGGGACAAAAGAAACAGTTGAAGATGGTATAAATGGTGTTCATTTTAAAGAACAAACAAAAGATGATATAATAGGTGCTATAAATAGGTTTGAAACTAAAAAGTTTGTTGCAGGTAATGTAAGAGATACAGCTTTAAAATATAAAGATTTTAAAGAGCAATTTGGAGAGTTTATAAAAGATAAATGCAAAGATATATAACTAAACTACTAATAGCCATTACAGATATAATATGGTTGATTTGTCTTTTTTATATCACTATATTTGTTAGAGAAAGTATAGAAGTTTTTGGTATTGTAGAGTTTGATAGATTTGAATTGTCTGATTTTTCTTTTGTTATTTTTATCGTTTTTTCCCTTATGTATTATGAAAATATTTATCGCTTTAGATATGATTTTTGGCAAGATACTTTAAAAGTTTTAAAAGCATTTGGTATTAGTTTTTTACTAACTTTATCGTTTTTAGCATTAACTCAGTCCAATCTTGAGTATTCAAGATTATTTATACTGTTATATTTTACTATGGGCATAGTATTGATCCCTATAGCTAAAAGATATACTAAAAAACTTATATTTAAAGTAAAAGCTTTTAATAAAAAAGTTTTAGTTGTTGGACTAGATGAACAAGTTGAGATTTTTAAAAAAGAGATAGCTCAAAACTGGTACTTAGGTCAAGTGTATTCAGAAAACAATTATCAAAGTGTTATCATTGTTTCTCAAGGTTTAGAGATAGAAAAGTTTAATACTTTAATAGCAAAATATTTAGATAAACATAGTGAACTTTTTGTAGTACCATATATAACAAATATAAACTTTATGCACTCAAATATACTCGAATACTCAAATATAAGATTAAATACTATTCAAATAGAAAATAAACTACTTATAAAAAGAAATATATGGGTAAAAAATTTGTTTGATAAGTTTTTTACTATATTAGTATCACCTATCTTTTTGTTTATACATTTTATTGTTATAATCGCTATAAAGTTAGATTCAAAAGGAGATATCTTTTTTAAACAATACCGTTTAGGAAAAGATAATGAAAATTTTCAGATTTTTAAATATAGAACAATGTATGAGAATGGTGATGAGTTGTTAAAAGAGTATTTAAAAGAAAATCCTGATGAAGTAAGTTACTATGAACATTATCATAAATATAAAAATGACCCAAGAGTTACGAAAATTGGTAAAATCTTAAGGGCGACATCTATAGATGAACTTCCTCAACTAATAAATGTACTTAAAAATGAGATGAGTTTAATAGGCCCTAGACCATATATGTTAAGTGAAAGTAAGAAGTTAGATGAGTATAGATATTTTATACTTAAAGTTAAACCAGGTGTTACAGGTCTTTGGCAGGTAACTGGTAGAAATAACCTTACATTTAAACAAAGAAATGAGTTAGAAGTTTGGTATATTAAAAATTGGTCCTTATGGGCTGATTTGGTTATACTTATAAAAACTATAAAAGTTGTTATAAGTAAGTTAGGTGCTAAATAATTATACTAAAGTATAAAATATAAGTTATTCTTTTAAATTTATAATAATTTAGCTTAATTAATAGTCATTAATTATATCTTTTGTGATAAAATAATGGTTATA
>CAZSWW010000025.1:0-11373 GCA_964611265.1 uncultured Sulfurimonas sp.
GTGTCAGCTTTTATGTATGATGAGTTCTCAACTAAGAAGAAAAATGGAGCATATATGATGGTGTCGTTATGTTTAGCTAAGATTTGATTTAGTTTATCATAAAGTATTTTTGCTTTATCTGCTGATGTTGTATCGATGTTTGTTTTTGCTTTTAGTACATAGCCATAGTCTTTTAGTTTTAAGTATCTTTCATGTTCATTGTACTTTATGTTAAAGAGTTCAAGTGGGTCATTTGTATCTAGTGGAACATATATAAATGAGTTTTGCAAATCATCATATTTTTGTTGAAGTTTATTTTTAATCTTTTGTTTGTTTAGTTTTGAGTTGTTAAAGTCAGCTAGTAGATAGTAGTTCTTTTTATAATAGTTTTTCATCTTATCAGATGGTAAAAGAGATATGGTTACTTTGTCTATCTGTGGTAGTTTTTCTAGTTTATCTTTAATGGTGTAGAGTTCAGTTAAGGATGTTTCACTAAAACCTTTTTTAGCTATAAGTATGTTGTTTGATAGCTCGAGGTTATTTACCACTTTTAAAAGTTGAACAGTTTGGTTTGAAAAAAAAAGTTCCAAGAAGTTTGAAGAGAACTTTATATGGGATGAAAATACTAAAAATATAGCTGATAATGTTAAAAATATAGCTATATTTAGGTACTTCATCTTTTCACATTTTTTTAATAAGTATTACTTAATTAAATGTATATCTCCATATAGTGCATTGTTTTTAGGGTTTTTTAACCACTTTGAAGTATCTTTACCTAAAGTTTTAGCACAACTACCAAGTACACTACAAGAGTTTCTATAGCCACCGAAGTAACCACCACCAGACTGTCTACCAGCTTTAAAAGATGATATTAGTTTTTTACCCTTATAAAGTTTACCCGAAATCACTACATATTTGTAATGTCCCATTGGACCCATTCTCTGACTCATAGCATCTGTTATAGAGATTTTTAAAACTTTATCTGTAGCTTTTGGTTTACCACCAACTATGATTTTTATATGGTTTTTAGCACTATATCTTTTTATCCACTCTATAACTTGAGAGTCTATTTTACACTCATCTTTTATATTTTGAGCGATTCTTCCCGTATATTTTGCTTTTGTATCAACATAGATTGTCTCAAGAGTGGTATCTTTTACCTTTTTAACTCTTTTTTGTTGTTTTTTAGCTTCTTGAATTTTGTCGTTTACTTTTGGTTTTGCATGACCACAACCATCTAGTAAAGCTATAACAAATAAACTAGCTAGTAGATATTTTATGTACTTTAACATTTAGTTTCCTTATTTAATTTTATGGATAATACTATTTTATTTCTTTACTATCTCTAAAGTATCACCATTCTTTATAAATAGTTTAAAACTCAACACCTTAGAATCTTTAGTTAGAATTTTTGCTTTTAAGATTTGTTCTTTTAATCCATTCTTAAAGCTTAAGATGTATAGATTGGCATCTTTTTTTACATCAAAATCTCTGTTTGTTTTTAACTCATCAAAGTTATCTAGTTTAGCTATGGTTGTTATATACATTTTTGTAAAAAAAAGTGCTTTGCCTTTTAGTTTTATAATATCTCCTGATGCACCTTGTATAGTGATCTCTTCACCATCTAAAACTATCTGTTTATACTGAGGTTTATCATAAGTAATAGTGGTCTTGTTGTTTTCAAAAGAGATATTTCCACTCTTTTTAAACTCTGTAGATGCAGCTGAGATATACTTATATTCATCAAAATTATAAGAGTTTGCCCATAAAAATAGTGGTAATAGTAAAGTTAATATATATCGCATAGTTTGTCCTTTTCTTTTTGCATAATTTGTTGTGCATACCGCATCATCTCCATCTCATTTGAAAAATCATCAGGATAAAGAGCTGGTAGCATCTTCATATATATAGGTGTTCTTTTTATAGTTTTTAAACAAAAACTTTTTTTTGGTAAGATGTTTGAAGCACCTTCTATTACTATGGGGATAATAGGCTTACCTGTTTTTTTGGCTAGTTTAAAAGCACCCCTCTTAAATGGTAAAAGTTTATCACCCTCATGTCTTGAACCCTCTGGAAAATAGATAACATTTTTACCATCATTTAAAAGTTCTTCAAACTCTTTATGAATCTCACTAACATCATTTAATGTTCTACCTTTTATATATCTAACACCAACAAGATGCGAGATTTTGGCAACAAGTGGAAATTTATCTAAGTTTACATTTGCAAAGATTATATACTCTTTTATGAAAGTGGTTAATGCAGGAAAATCTAAGATAGATTGATGTGTAGAGATATAGATAGCATTTTTTGGTGCATCATCTAGTAAATCGGGTTTTAAAACTATGTTTGGTATAAGCATAAAAAAGAGTCTGTAAGAGAGTGTAGCACCTTTTTGAAATACATACTGAGGTTCTTTTACAAATATCTTAGCTATAAGGTAAGCTATAAAACCAGGTATGATGAGAACTGCTAAAATCCCAAAAAATAAAAAGTGACCAACACTACCGAATATACATTTTAACAGCATAAACTTTCCCATAAATAATCTGCATCAATAACGATGTGAAAAACAAAATATACCAACCAACAGATGCATAAAATGCCCAAAAAGCATCTGAGCAAAAGTTGACAACATATAGGTGTATAAGGGTATTTACACCCATCACCCAAACCCAGTAAATATCGCCATTTTTTAAAAATGCAACCTCTGCATCTGAGAGTTGTTTTTTATAAAACTGCTTTGTAAAACCTAAAATCATCTCTTTTTTGTTGTAATGAGAGTCTATAAATAGTAGTAAAAATATCATAGATAAAGTTACTGGTATATACTTCACACTCTGCATCGATGAAAAATAGTAAGCTATAAAAAATGCTACTATATAGATAGTTGGCATCACCATATCTCTATAACTTTTTTTCTTAAATATTGAGTATATAAAATACCCAATAGCAAGTAAGAGATAAGCTAAAACAACTAACTTAAATTCAAAATAATGAATTAGCAAAACAAACATAGGTGCAAAAGCTATAGATAAAATATTTGATAACATTAGTTTACTTACCTAACCATCCCACCACTTATATTTAAGACTTCACCTGTTACATACGATGCTTTATCTGCTAAGAAAAAGATACATTCAGCGACATCAAAAGGTTTTCCAACTCTTTTTAAAGGGATGGTTTTTTTCATCTCCTTTAAGTCAAGTTCTTTTGTCATCTCTGATTCTATAAGTCCAGGAGCTACGGCATTTACTCGGATTTTGTATCTTGCTACCTCGATAGAGAGAGCCTTTGTAAAGGCTATCATTGCACCTTTAGCTGTTGAGTAGTTTGTTTGCCCAGCATTTCCAACTAAACCAGATACAGATGCTACATTTACTATAGAGCCTTTTTTATTGCTTATCATGTTTTTCATTAAAGCTTTTGTTACATAAAAAGTACCATTTACTGATGTGTCTATCACATCATTCCAGTCGTTATCTTCCATCCAAAAAAACAGTTTATCTCTAGTTATTCCAGCATTATTTACTAAAACATCAACTTCAAGATTTTCTAGTTTTTCATATACCTCTTTTTTGTTAGATATATCAAAACATATAGTTTCACTGTTTGTTAGTTCTGTTTTTAACTCATTTGCTTTTGTTTCTTGAGTTCTATAATGTAGATATACAAAGTAACCATTATCGTGAAAGTATCTAGCACATGCTTCACCTATAGCCCCTGTTGAACCTGTAATCAAAACTTTTTTCATTATATAAATCTCCCATCTACTAGCATCTTATTTACCGCTTTTATATCTAGGTCCAGTCTTCTGTCCTCTTCTAGTTTTGTAACATCTTTTCTTATAACATCATAAGTATTTTGAAGATGTTTTGAACATTTGTCATAACCACGAATATCTACAGCTTGAGCTAAACCTAAAAAACCTATACTTAACATATTTGCCAAATCTGGGAGTTGTTTATCAAAGTTTCTAGCAGCTGTAGTACCCATACTTACTTTATCTTGGTTTAGTGACTCTGTTGGTCTTGAGTATAAAGATGCTGCATTTGTATTCATCAAAATATCGGCACTAAGGGAACTTAGAGTTACTTGTATAAGTTTAAAAGCATGGTGAGTTGATTTTTCATTTATCTTTAAACTCTCCCCTAACCCTTTGTTAAACTTATGGTCAACTAAAAGTGCAAACTCTTTATCTAGTAAATCAGCTACATTTCCTACACTTACTCTCATACTATCCATAGCTTGAGCGATATAGCCACCATAGAAATTACCAGAAGTATATATCTTTTTACCTATATGGTCTATAAGTGGATTATCGTTTACACCATTTATCTCTGTTTGTATCCATTTTTTTGCTATGTCTAAGTTATCTCTAACTACACCTAAGACTTGTGGAGAACAACGGATGGAGTATCTGTCTTGGATATTTTGCTCTTTTTCTAGGTGAAAATTTTCGTATCTACTAAAAGCTTGATGTGTTAGTTGTGAATCTTTACATTTTGCATAGATATTTTTAGCAGTTGTTTGTTGCCCTAAGAATGGCTTAGATTCGTGAACAAAAGGCTCAAGTGGAGTAGTATCACAAAGTAAAACTTCAAATATCCCAGCTATAAAACTCTCCATACTCTCAAGTAAAACTTCAAACCTTTTTATAGCATCTATGGCTATAGCACTCATAGTAGCAGTACCATTTATAACAGATAAAGCCTCTTTAGCTTTAAACACATAAGGTTCTATCCCAAGCTCGTTATAAACATCTATGGTTTTTCTCTCTTGCCCCTTATATATAACTTCTCTCTCTCCAGCTATAACAGCAGCTATATAAGAAAGTGGAGAGAGATCACCACTTGCTCCAACTGAACCCTGCGATGGTATAAGTGGGTATATCTCATTATCTAAAAGTATCTCAAACCTTTTTAGGAGGTTGTAGCTAACTCCACTTTTACCTTTACATAGACTTATTAGCCTTATGGTTACCATGATTTTAGATATATCAGCACTTAGATTTGTACCAACTCCAACACCACAAAATCTATAAAGATTCTTTTGTAACTCCTCTGCTTCTTCAAAAGCAGCATAGTTACTACCAGCTTCACCATAACCTGTAGTGATGCCATATATAGGTCTTCCATCACGAATCTGTTTTATAAGAAACTCATGCCCAGCATCTATAAACTCTATAAACTCTTTGTTATCACTTAGTTTGATTTTTTTGTTATGTATAAAATCTTCATAATTTACTGTTTTGTTATCTATTATCATATTTATTTTTCCATTTAAAGTTCTATAAGGATTTTTTCTATCCCATTTTCATGCATCTGTACCACACTCATCAAATCTTGTAAGGAGTTTATAATCCCATCTATTTTTAGGTTTTGTATCTCTTTTGCATCACTTATATCATCGTCTATCTCTAAAACGACACCACATCCAGCTTCAAGATAATCAGCACATCTGTTGATTTGTTCTATATTTTTTATGTTTAAGCACTCAACTGCTACACATAAAACTCTCTCTTTTGATACTAAAGCTTGAAGTGCTGATGTTTTTAGTGCATCTAGTGATGTTTTCATACCTGATGAGATGGTGATTATCTCATCTTTATCGCCATTTATAAGTGAAAAGTAAGATGGTGCAGTGTTATAAACACTATTTTGAAAAGATGTTGGTGACAATGCACCCTGCATCAAAGCTTCATCTGCTATTTTTGCTGTTTCTTCTAGTTCACTATAGCAACTTCCGTAGACTATTTTTCCATTTGTAAAACCACATTTGTCACTAAGGTAAAGCATCACTTTAGAGTTTCTAGTAAGTCTGCGACGAAGCATCATCTTTGGTACTAATCTTTTAGTATCTAACTCCTCGATCTGAGTTGGTGCATATACTTTTGCAGAACTTATTATCTTTATAGCTACTTTTTTCATACACAAGCTCCAACAACGATAGATGTGTTGTTTCCACCAAATGCGAACGAATTACTAACAATATTTTTCACACTCATCTCTACACTCTCTTTTGGTATATTTATATTTGTATTTTCTTGATTTTGCAACCCTGTTTGTGGTGGGATTATAGAGTTTTTAATAACTTCACAAGATATTATAGCTTCTATAGCTCCTGCTGCTCCAAGGGTATGTCCTGTTATAGCTTTAGTAGAACTTACATAAACATCATTTGCAAAAAGTTTTTCTATGGCTAAAGCTTCTACCCTATCGTTTGCAGGTGTTGCTGTTCCATGAGCATTTACATAGTCAATATCATCTAAGCTTAACTTAGCATCGTTTATAGCATCTCTCATAGAACTCATCGCTCCACCAGCTTCTGGGTCAGGGTTTGTCATGTGGTAAGCATCACTACTAGCACCTACACCTTTAAGCTCCATAGAATCTTTTGTTTTTGTATTTTGAATCAACATTATAGCTACTGCTTCTGCCACATTCATACCATTTCGTTCTTTATCAAACGGTAAACATGGTTTATCTGATAATACCCCTAAAGCATGAAAACCTAAAACAGTAGATGCACAAAGTCCATCTGCTCCAACTACTAAGATGTTTTCATAAGCTTCTACATCTATAAGCCTCTTTGCAAGAACTAAAGCATTTGCACTTGAGGTACAAGCAGTAGAGATAGCACGAGAATCATAAAAATCAAACTCTTTACAAAGGTAGTCTGTAAGTGTATTCATGGAGTACCTATTTGGGTTTATATTTTTATAGTTTTTTTGTGAGTAAAATATATCTTCACACTCTTGCATACCACCAACTGATGAACCAAGTATAAGTAGGGTATCTTTAAAGTTTTCAAGGTTTGATGCTTTTAAAACTTTTGAAGTTACATCTTTTAAAACATTAAAAATATTGTCATAATGCATCTTCCCAAGACCAGAGGGTCTATCTTTTATGTAACTTACATCGATACTAACAGCAGATTTTTTAGCATATATAGCTTGCATCAAACCTTTTGTATCCCCTGCATCGCATAGAACTTCATAGTTATTTATATATGATTTCATTTTAAACTCTTTAATTTTAGTATTTTGTATCTATCTTCAAAACTATCTACAAAGATTATATCTTCATCATTTTTTATAGCATCATTTATGATGTAGCTTGGATAAGTTTCAAAAAAGTTATCGCATCTTTTTGAGAAGATCACTTTTGTGTTGTTATCTTTTAGTATGTTGTTTATCTCATCAAAAGAGTAACTTAGTGTATCAAACTCTATCTCAGCTATAGCATCATCTTTGGTCAATGAGAATTTTTGGTAGTTTACACCACTTACAACACTACAATCCTCATCAACTCCTAACACCCTTTTTATAACTTCATTTGGTGTACTTGCTAAGTCTATAGAGCAAAGTATAGCATTTTTTTGTGAGTGATTTATAGATGCATATAATGATATAAGTGTATTTATAAATGTAAAATTATCAGATATTTGAAATATATTTTTTCCACTTATACCAAGGGCTGATGCTATATAGTAACTTGTTGTATTTCCTAGCAAGTTTATAAAATCAAAAAGTTTAAGAGGTTGGTTTTGTTCATATACTCTTGTGTTAGTTTTTTGCACAACATCTACATTTCCGATGCCACTTGTTACATAGAGTTCATCATCTTTATCGATAACGGTTTTTTCTTTTAAAAGCATAGCCCCATAAAGTCCAAGATGTATAAAAGCATCTTGTCTTCTTGTATCTAGTTTATACTTTTGTTTTAGAGTTTTTTTTATATCTATATCTTCTTCATCACTTTTATAAGTGCTATAATCTTTTATGTATAGTTTCATGGGTTCTCTTTTTTTATGATAAGTGAGATATTATTTCCACCAAAACCAAAATAATTACACATAAAAACCCCACCATTACATTTTTTATGTTCATTTATCGGCATATAATCTTGAACTATTGGTGTATGACAAGATAAAGTTTTTGGTATAAAACCATCATCGATGCAAGATATAAAGATGATAATCTCTAAAACTCCTGATGCCCCTATAGTATGACCAACAAAAGGCTTTAAAGCAGTAAAAGTTATAGATGGGTTAAACACTTTACTTATAGCATTTATCTCTGCTAAGTCGTTGCTATTTGAACCTGTTGCATGGGCTTTTAATGCAGTTATATTATCTGTAGTTATGTTAGCATCATCTAGTGCTTTTTGCATAACCTCTACACACTCTTTTCCATCTGCACCAACTGATGTTATGGTTGCTGAATTACAGTTGCTAAAACCACCCTCTAATGACCACTTAGAGTTGTCTTTTCCAAGTAAAATAGCACCTATAGCCTCACCTAGTATAAGCCCATCACGATTGGTATCAAAGGGTTTTATATCTGTTTGAGAGATAAGTTCCATAGCATAAAACCCACTACTCATAATGGGTGAAAATACCTCTAGTCCAACTACAATAGCATAATCAACTACACCACAATTTATAAGATTTTTAGCTTCAAGCATAGCATTTGCACTAGATGTACAAGCTGTGTTTATAGTCATAGTAAACTCATTTAAACCAAACTCAGATGCTAACTCTTTTGCATAAGAATCTATACTATACTTCTTTGAAGTGTAGTTTGTTTTTTTATACTCATAAGCACAACCATTTATCGCATCCACGAGATGCCAGTCTATCAAAGATGTACCAACTATAAGAGCAGTAGATTTTTTTTGTTTTGTATCTAAAGTAGATATAACTTTTGAAACTATATCTTTTAGAGCATCTTTTATGCTTTGTTGGTTTTGTTTTATCTCATCTTTAAAAGCATAAAAAGGTATAGTAGCATCACCAAAATCGGTAGATATACCTTTTGAAGATACTTTTATATCTTGATTTTTTATAGCTTTTAATGTTTGTTTTAAATCCCCCTGAGAGGAGTTTATTTCGTATTTTAAAATATTGATATTATCTGTTTTTAGCATAAATAATTATACAACAAAAAATATGATTTTTGTGTAGTTTATGAAAAAATCAAGATTAATATCTTTAAATTTAATTCTAATGAAATATTTTATATTTTTCTTCATTTTATCTATATGAAAATATTAATCTTTATTTAGATACACTTCCAAAATTAAAATAAACAACTATACTATATATAGGATATAGGAAAACTACTTTGAAACTAATAATCGTCGAATCACCCGCAAAAGCAAGAACTATAACAAATTTTTTAGGTCGTGGATACAAAGTTATCGCATCTAAAGGTCACATCAGAGACTTACCAAAAAGCCGTTTTGGTATCACTATAGATGAAGAAACTAATGAACTTGTACCAAAATACTCAGTAGCTAAGGAAAATGCACCCATAGTTAAAGAGATACGAGAGTTAGCAAAAAAAGCAGATACTGTATATATCGCAACCGATGAGGATCGCGAGGGGGAAGCTATAGGTTGGCATATAGCTCATGCTATCAAAAAAGACCCAACTGAACTACCTAGAATTGTATTTCATGAGATTACAAAAACAGCTATAAAAGATGCACTTAAAAATGCAAGAAGTATAGATATGGATATGGTAAATGCTCAACAAGCTCGTCGTTTACTTGATCGTATAGTTGGTTATAAACTCTCACCTTTACTAGCATCTAAGATACAAAAAGGGCTTTCAGGTGGTCGTGTTCAGTCATCAACTCTTAAACTTGTAGTTGACCGTGAAAGGGAGATAAATGCCTTTATACCTCAAGAATACTGGAGCATAGATACAGTTTTTAAAACAAACATAGATGCTACTTTAACTCTTCATGAGGGTGAAAAACTTACAAAACTTTCTATCGAGAACAAAGAAAAAGCACATAAGATTACAGATAGTGTAAAAGCAGATAGTTTTACTATAACTAAGATAGAAACGAAACAAAGAAAGTCAAAAACTCCACCACCTTTTATGACTTCAACTCTTCAACAAACAGCATCAAGTAAGTTAGGATTTACTCCTAAAAAGACTATGATGGTAGCACAAACTCTTTACGAGGGTGTAAAAACTCCTGATGGAACTTCTGGGGTTATCACATATATGAGAACAGATTCACTAAACTTAGCTAAAGAAGCAGTTGCTGGAGTTCGTGAAGTTATAGAGTCAAAATATGGTTCAAAATATCTACCAAAAGATGTAAAAGTTTATACTAAAAAAGCAAAAGGGGCTCAAGAGGCTCACGAAGCTATAAGACCAACTATGCTTGAGTTTACTCCTGAGATGGCTACAAAGTTTTTAAAACCTGATGAGATAAAACTGTACCGTTTAATCTATGAGAGATTTATGTCATGTCAGATGGAAGATGCAGTATTTGAGCAACAAAGTATCATCTTTACTGGTTCAAACAATGAGTACCGTGCAAGTGGTAGAAAACTAATCTTTGATGGTTTTTATAAAGTGACAGGAACAGAAGACAAAGACAAACTTTTACCAGCTTTAAATGAGGGTGATGCTATAGAGATTCAGACTATAAAACCTGAACAACACTTTACTGAGCCACCTGCTAGATATAGTGAAGCAGCATTGATTAAAAAGCTAGAGAGTGAGGGGGTTGGGCGACCATCTACTTATGCACCAACTATAGCTACTCTTAGTTCTCGTACTTATGTAAGTATAGAGAAAAAACAAATCATCCCAACAAAGATAGCTTTTACAGTTACTGAGATACTAGAAAAACATTTTGCAAATATAGTAGATATAAGTTTTACAGCAAATATGGAAGAAAAACTAGATGAGATAGCAGAGGGTCAAGTTAGTTGGCAAAAACTTCTTAGTGATTTTTATTTTCCTTTTATGGAACAAATTGCAGAGGGAAAAGAGAAAATTGTTTCACTTAAACTTGCTAAACCATTAGGTAGAAATTGTCCTAAATGTGGAGAGGAGTTACTTCTTCGTTCAGGTAGATTTGGAAAGTTTATAGCTTGTAGTGGTTTTCCAAAGTGTAAATACACAGAACAAGTTGATGAAGAAGGTAAACCAGCACCAAAACAAGAAGAGTTAGCAGATGAAAAATGTGAAAAGTGTGGTAATGATATGGTTGTTAAAAATGGTCGAAATGGACAATTTTTAGCTTGTAGTGGTTATCCAGAGTGTAAAAACACAAAAAGCATCCAAGTAGAAGAGAAACTAAGTAAAACCCCTTGTCCAGATTGTGGAGGTAAACTTAGTCTTAAAAACTCAAGAAGAGGACCTTTTTGGGGATGTGAAAACTACCCTGATTGTAAGTTTATAAGTAAGTTTGAACCAACAACTATAAAATGTAAAGAGAAAGGTTGCAGTGGGGTACTAGCTCCTAGAACATACAGAAATAAAGAGGTTTATGAGTGTGTAAAATGTAAGGCACGAACACCTAGAGAAGAGTAAAAGAGTTGAGATTATGAAAATAGGTATACTCTCAGATACACACTCAAAAA
>CAZSWW010000026.1:0-11197 GCA_964611265.1 uncultured Sulfurimonas sp.
TGTGATGTTTTAGTGATAGGTGGTGGACCAGCTGGTGGTGTTAGTGCAGTTACTGCAAAGATGAATTACCCTGAAAAAGAGATATTGGTTATAAGAGAGTTTGAAAAACAACTTGTTCCTTGTGCTATCCCTTATATCTTTGGTGAAACACTTGGTAGTAGTGAAAAAGATGTTGGTTCATGTGGAGCTGCTAAAGAGATGGGTATATCTACACTTCTTGGACAAGTAAAAGATATTGATTTTACTGGGAAAATAGCTTTTACAAACAATGAAGCTATACATTTTGATAAATTGATATTTGCTACAGGTTCTAAACCTTTTGTTCATGAATCACTTAGACATTCATTAGCATTAGATGGTGTATTTACAGTGGCTAAAAATAAAGAACTTATAGACAAAGCAAAAAGTTACATAGATACTAAAACTGATATAGTTGTAGTTGGTACTGGTTTTATTGGTGTTGAGATGGCTATGGAGTTAGCATCTGTGGGTAAAAAAGTAACAATGATTAGTGGAAGTACACATATTTTAAAGGGTGCATTTGATGCTGAGATAGCTGTTCAAGCAGAAAACATACTTTTAAATGCAGGTATCAATTTTATAGGTAATGATAGAGTTTATGAAATCATAGACAAAAATGGTGATAACATAGTAAATGCAGTCAAACTTAAAAGTGGTAAGATTGTAGATACTGATGTTGTAATACTAGCAACAGGTTATAAACCAAATACTGAACTTGCTCAAAAAGTTGGTCTTCATCTTGGTGATTATGGTGGAATTTGGGTTGATGAATATATGAGAACAGCAAACCATGATATTTTTGCTGTTGGTGATTGTAGTTCAAGAAGAGCATTTATAACAAAGACTGCTTCAAAAGTTATGTTAGCTTCTACATCTTCAGCTGAGGGACGAGTAGCTGGTAGTGCGCTTTATGGGATACAGTATATAAAAGGTTTTAGTGGAACTATCTCTATCTTCTCTACTATGGTTGGAAATATTGCATTTTCATCTGCTGGTGTAACTGAAGATGAAGCTATAGAATCTGGTATGGATGTTGTAGTTGGAACTTTTAGTGGGGTAAATCGTCATCCAGCTACTATACCTGGAGCGCAAAAACAATATGTAAAACTTATAGCTACTAGACATGGTGGTCAGATTATCGGTGGTCAGATTGTTGGTGGTAATGAAACTGGTGAGATGATAAATATAGTCGGTCTTATGATTGAGATGGGTCTAAGTGTATATAAAGTTATGTCGATGCAAGTAGCAACACAACCTATGCTAACTGCTGCTCCTACAAACTACCCTATAGTTATGGCAGCTATAATGGCTATGAAAAAGATAGAGGCTTAGATCTATAACTTGCAATTCTTGGGAATTGTAAGTTTTTTATAATAAGTTAATTAAATAAGATGTAAAATCATGTATATAGAAGGATTTTGCATGAAAAAAATTATATTGATATTTTTACTTTGTTTTGGTCTTAATGCTAAAACAATAACATCAAATGATGTTTATTCAGAAGTTGCATTTATAACTGATGAGATTCATTATTTACTAAAGTATTATGGTGTAAAGCATGACCATGATGGTATCACAAAAAGAACTACTATATCTACCAAATTAAAACCTAGAAATGTTTGGCAAATAACTTATGAGATAATGGTTAAGATAAATATACTAAGGCAACAATATAAATTACCAGTGATAGAACCTATCAATATGGCTCCTGTTTTACATCTAAACCCTGATTTGGTGTATGAGCAAACTCAACGGATACAAACAGAATTAAAAATATTTTTTATAAGACAAGGTGTCAAAATACCAACAATAAAAAGAAAAAGCTATAAGGGTAAAACACCTCTTGATATCTTTATAGGTCTTAGCCATATATCTGCAGCCTTTGATGAGATAAATAGTGAAAGATTTACACCATCTTATGTGTTTGGTGAGCAGATGAGAGTTTACAACGACATAACACTTATACTGCAGTATCTGCATATAGACGATAAAACCATCCCAAAAAAGAAAAATAAAGATGCTACGATTATAAATATTTTTAACGGAAGTATAAAGATTTTAGAAAAGATTAAACAACTTCAGATTTTAGCTGGTATAGAGTTTGTTGATTTTCATGAGTTTGAAAAAGAGGGTCATACTGTTGGGGGAATATACACCATAACACAGATGATTTTAGCAGAGTTGCAAACTATAAAAGCATATATTGGCATAGATCTTATCACACCTGCATCGATAAGGTACAACACTAAAACACCTGCAGAGGTTGAGCAACTTGTAAGTTGGAACATAAGAAAAATAGCTTCAATCAACTCTTTAGTAAAAAGGTAAAAATTTGAATATATCAGTTAAAAATAAGTTATTTACAATCTTTGTTGTTGTTATGACAATATCAGTTAGTGCTATAGGGTGGTTTGGTTTTAAGAGTGCAAAGGATTCTTATGTAAAATCTGCTTTATCTCTTAATAGTAGTGAGATAAAAGGTATAGCAAATGAGATAGATGGGATACTAGAAACAACTACTCAAGATATATTTTACAATGCGAACTTTTATGCTTTAGAAAATCTACTTATTTGGGAAGATTTAAAAGATAAATATAAAATTCAGTATTGGAAAAATATATATGTATCAGCATTAAACGATTATATTTCAAACAAAAAACTTTTTTATCAAGTTAGGATTTTAGATTTAAATGGTAATGAAAAGATACTATTAAAATACAATGAGAGTACAAATTCTATTGTACAAACAAAAGAGAGTGAACTTCAAAATAAATCACATAGAGATTATTTTAAGAAAGCTTTAGAGCTAAAAGATGATGAATTTTATATATCTGCTATGACACTAAACATAGAAAATGATAGGATTGAAAAGCCTTATGTCCCTGTTATGCGTTATTCATCACCCATCATAGATAAAAATGGTGAGACAAAAGGGGTGATAGTTTTAAATCTTAATGCTAAGTATATTTTAAGTAAAATAGCTGAGGCAAAAAAAGAAAACTCCTCTCAAAGGTACTATCTTTTAAATCAAGAGGGCTATTATCTTTTTTCAGAAAATGAAAATAAAAGATGGGGATTTCAACTTGGAAATGATTATAATTTTAAAAAAGATTATAATGGAGTTTTTGAATATTTTGCAACTAAAGATGAATCTACATTTATTAAAAACCATAAGATTTTTTCTGCTCGTAAGATATACCCAGATAAAATGTATAATATTAACCGATACTGGTACCTTGTTACAGAGGTTGATGAATCTGAAGCACTAGCATCATTAGATACTTTTATAAATGTATTTATGTTGATTTTGTTTGTTGTAATGGCAAGTGGTTTATTTTTTATAAATAGTTATATATCAAAGATGATGACTCCATTGTCAAAAGTTACACTGCAACTAAAAGCATTGGCAAATGGTGAGATTAAAAAAGAGCATATAGTTTATGATGCTAAAGATGAGATTGGAGATATTGTTCATTCAACAACTAAGGTTATAAACTCTATAGAAGCGATTATAAAACAAGCAAATGCAGTAGCAAATGGTAAGTTTTCACAGGAGTTTGAACTTCTTGGTAAAAATGATGCTCTTGGTTCTGCTTTGTTTGATATGACAAAAAGGTTAAAAGAGATCTCTACCCTTGCTGTAAACTTATCTATTGGTAAATATGATGATTCTGAAGTGATTGTAAAAAGTAGTGATGATGAGCTAGGTTTAGCACTAAAAAGGATGGTTAAGTACTTAGAAGAGGTGACAAGAGTTACGGAGTCTATCGCAGTTGGTGAACTAAATGTTAAGTATAGTGCAAAAGGTGAACACGATAGACTAGGTCAAGCGATTTTACAGATGACAAGATACTTAAGAACCATCTTAAAACAAGCAGATGCTATCGCTAGTGAAGATTTTTCTACAAATCTAAAAGCAATCTCTCAAAATGATGAGTTAGGTTTGGCTCTTGTTGCTATGACTGATATACTTCGTGCAACAAGTGCTAAAAACAAAAAAGAGATATTTTTTAGTGATGGTATTAGTAGTTTTAGCAACGCTTTAAATGGTATAACAGATACGGTAGAATTATCTAAACAAGCTATAGCTACTGCTTGTAGGTATATTGGTGCTAGTAGTGGTGTAGTATATAGTTATGATGTTGAAAATGCTAAACTACAGATGATAGCATCATTTGCTTATGTATCTCGTAGTAGTTTGTCAAATGAGTTTAAACTAGGTGAGGGTGTAGTTGGTCAAGTTGCATTAGAAAAAGAACCAATACTTTTAAAAAATATAAAAGATGAAGAGTTTGAAGTTCAAAGTGGAACTACTGTAGCAAAATCAAAAGAGGTATATTCTTTTCCTCTTATAAATGATGGTGAGCTATATGGTGTGATGGAAGTTATGAGTTTTAGTAATTTTACAGATATAAATATAGATTATTTACAAAAAATATCTGATATATTTTCTTCTATACTCCATACAACTATGCAAAATTCTCAAATCAAAGAGTTACTTGAAAAATCTCAAGAAGCATTTGAAGAGTTGCAGGTAAAAAGTGAGGAGTTACAAGAGTCAAATGTGCAGATGGAGGAGCAACAACAACAGCTTGAGATTCAATCAAGAGAGTTAAAAGATCAAAATAACAACTTAGCTATAGCTAAACATGAGATAGATATTAGAGCTGACGAATTAGAAAAGGCTTCAAAGTATAAAAGTGAATTTTTGGCAAATATGAGCCATGAACTTCGTACACCTTTAAATTCTATTATTTTACTTTCAAAGTTATTGACTCAGAATTTAGATGGTACACTTAGTGAAAAAGATGTAGAAAAATCAGCAGTTATACACAAAGCTGGAAATGATTTGCTATTTCTTATCAATGATATTTTAGATTTAAGTAAGATAGAATCTGGAAATATGGAACTTATCTATGAAGATGTGACTTCTCGTGAGATTATCGAAGATATAAATGGACTATTTGGTGCGATAGCTAATGATAAAGAACTTGAATTTATTATAGAAGATAAATTTAATTCTACTTTTTCTATCGATAAAGTTAAGCTTTCACAAGTGTTAAAAAATCTTTTAAGTAATGCTTTTAAATTTACTAAAAAAGGTTCTGTAAAAGTTGTGTTTGAACAAGTAGATGATAGTTTACAAATTGTAGTAAAAGATACAGGTATAGGTATACCAAATGATAAGTTAGAAACTATTTTTGAAGCATTTAAACAAGTTGATGGAAGTATAAGTAGGGAATTTGGTGGTACTGGACTTGGTTTATCTATTACTAAAACAATTGTTACACTAATGAAAGGTAGTGTTAATGTTGAAAGTAAAGAGGGTGAGGGTACATCATTTATTATAACTTTACCTTTGGTTAAAGATTCTACAGAAATACCAATGATAAGAACAGAAGTGAAACAACCAGAAGTTGTAGAAAATACTCGAAATGATGTAGTTAGTATTATGTCAGAAAATGATAGTTATGAGTTGGATTCTAGCGAATTAAAGGGTAAAAATATACTTATAGTTGATGATGACAGTAGAAATATTTTTACACTTACATCAGTTTTAGAAAGTATGGAAGCTGAAGTTTATAGTGCATTTAATGGAAAAGAAGCTTTAGAACTATTGACTGAAGATGATGAAGAGATAGATTTAATCTTGATGGATATTATGATGCCTGTTATGGATGGTTTAAAAGCTATTGAGATTATAAAATCGCAAGAAAAGTTTAAAGATATTCCGATTATAGCTATAACAGCAAAAACAATGCCAGAAGATAAGCAACAATGTTTAGAAGCTGGTGCTAATGATTATCTTGCTAAACCATTAGAACATGAAGCTTTAATATCTATGATAAAGGCATGGGTAAAATAATTTGTTAAAATTTTTTGAACATTCTAATTTATGTAGTATTTTATTTGAATTTCCTGTAAATAATGAAGATTATGAAATACTTCAAAATTTATTTTCTAAACCTTATAGTAGGTGGCATATAGATTTTGGTTATATTTATACTTTAGAAGCTAGTGTAATAGACATATTGTATAAAGAAATTTTTGAAAAAGATAAAAAGATAGAAATTGTTACTTATAGATATAAGTTGAGTCGTTATTTACATAAACTTGGTTTTGATGTAACTTTTAAACAGTTTAAGCCAAATAGTGCATTGAATTTGGATGATGTTGAGTTAGTTCTTATTGGTGGCAGTGCCGATTCAACATTAAAGATTATAGAGATAGTAAAAAATATAACTTTAACCAATCTAACTCTTGTTATAGTTCAGCATATTGAAAAAAACAGGGTTGGGGATTTTGATAAAATTCTTAGTAATTATACGAACCATAAAGTAACTTATGTAAAAGATGGTGAAAATATAAAAAAAGGGGTTATTTATTTGGCTCCAAATAATAAACATTTAAAGATAAAAGATGAAAAATTTGTATTATGTGATGATAAAAAATATAATTTTGCAAAACCATCAATATCTTTAAGTTATGAATCTTTTTCAACATATTATCAAAGTAAATTATTGGTAATACAAGAGTGTGGTTATAATTTTGATGGGGTAGATAAATTAGAGTATTTAAAAGAAAATAAGACGAAAATAATTATACAAGATGAAACAGAATGTGAAGCTAAGTCAATGGTTATTACAGCTTTTAATTCAGGATTTTATCATCATTTATTAAATATTAAAAATATAATTTTATATCTGAAATTATTAGAAAAAAAGATTGATAAGAGTAATTTTATCCAAATTTTATTGGATATGATTTTTGAAAAGTATGGATATGATTTTCGTTTATACCAAATGAGTATGATAGAAAGGCGTCTTAATATTTTTATGTTAAAGTATGGTATAAAAGAGTTTAAAGATACTATAGAAGTAATACTATTTGATAAAAAAATGTTTAGGGAGTTCTTTGCAGAAATATCTATCAATGTTACAGAATTGTTTAGAAATCCAGCATTTTTTTCTGAAACAGTTGAATTTTTAAATGATAATTTTAGAAAATCATATAATATAAAGATTTGGAGTGCTGGTTGTAGTAGTGGGGAAGAGGTTTATTCTATAGCAATTTTATTGAAAAAAAATAATATGCTAAAGAAAAGTATTATATATGCAACAGATTTTAATAAAACAGTTTTAGAAGAAGCAAAAAATGGTTTTTTGTCTTATGATTCTTATAATATAGCAAAGCAAAATTATAATTTAGTTGATTCTACTGATGATTTAGATAAATATTTTATAAAAAATAATAATTTTGTAAAGATAAAACAAGATATACAAGAAAAAATTTTGTTTTTTCAACATAATTTAGCAATAGATAGTTCTTTTAATGAATTTGATACTATTATATGCAAGAATGTGATAATATATTTTAATATAGAGTTACAAAAGAGGGTTTTTGAATTATTTTATAATTCGTTGAAGTTTGGTGGATTTTTGATTATCGGAGAGAGTGAGCAGTTGCACGATGATTTCAAAGATAAATTTGAAAATTATAGTACAAAATATAAAGTATTTAAAAAGGTAGCTTAATGAGTGTAAATATATTATGTATAGATGATATAGAGATTAATATTTTTACCATAAAAAATGTTTTACAGAGTGATAAAGATGTAAAGTACAATATATTTACAGCATTATCTGCTTATGAGGGTTTAGATATTTTGATAAAATATAAAATTGATCTTATTCTTCTTGATGTAATGATGCCAGAGATAGATGGTTTTACTGCTGCGAAAATGATTAAATCAAACAAAAGAACTAGAGATATTCCTATTATTTTTGTTACTGCTAAAAAAGATGATGTAACCATAGAAAAATGTTACGAAGTTGGTGGTAGAGATTATATAACAAAACCTTTTAACACAACAGAACTTTTAAAACGAGTTGAACTTCATCTTAGACTAAAAGATAAAGAAAAACTACTTAAAAATGAAAAAGAATATGTTCAAAATATATTGGATTTACAAGATAGTATGATATTTGTAACAGATGGAACACAAGTTATAAAAGTAAATAAAGCTATTTTAAACTTTTTCAATAAAAAATCACTTTTTGAGATACAAAAAGAGTATTCTTGTATCTGTGATTCTTTTGAAATTGAAGATGGATACTTTCACCTAGATATAATCGATCATAATGAGTTATGGGTAGATAAAATTTTAAAAGATTTAAATGATAAAAAAGATGTAATAGTAAAAATAAAAAATTATTTAAGTGAAAGTTATGTATTTACAGTAAAAGCTACAAAATTTCATGAATACTATATATTAACATTTACAGATATTACAGCTATATCTAAACAATCAAAAGAGTTTGAATATGGTGCGAACTATGATGCTTTAACACAAATTTACAATAGAAAAGCTTTTGAGAGATTGTTAAATGAAAAGATAGATAAACAAAGATATATAAAAAGTAAATTTATATTTATCATGTTAGATATAGATTTTTTTAAAAAAGTAAATGATACTTACGGTCATCAAATAGGTGATGAAGTTTTAAAACAGTTAGTAAATGTTGTAAATAGCCATATTAGAGATGATGATATTTTTGCTAGAATTGGTGGAGAAGAATTTGTATTGATTTTAGATATAAATATTGAGAATGGTTTTAAAGTGATTAATCATTTAAGAGAATTTATAGAAAATGAAGAGTTTGATACAGTCAAAAATATAACTTGTAGTTTTGGAATTACAGAGTATAAAAAAGATGATAGCATTGAAAGTATGATGAAAAGAGCTGATAAAGCACTATATGATGCCAAAGATAGTGGAAGGAATAAGGTATGTCAAGAATTATAAGCGATTTTAAATATACAATCTTATGTGTTGATGATAATCAAAATAACTTATACTCTTTAAATGCACTTTTATCTACTATGCAAGATGTTAATTCTGTAGAAGTTCTTCATGCAAAAGATGCTTTAGATGTTTTGTTATCACAAAAAATAGATTTAATCTTATGTGATGTTCAGATGCCAGATATTAATGGTTTTGAACTAGCTAAGATGATTAAGTCAAATAAAAAAACAAAAGATATACCTATTATATTTGTGACAGCTGTTTTTAAAAGTGAAGAGTTTATAGAACAAGGTTTTGAAATAGGTGCAGTTGATTATCTAACTAAACCTATTGATGACCATCAATTGATAAACAAAATAACATTATATTTAAAAATATTTGATGAGAAAAATAAAGCTCAACAAAGTAAAAAAAGATTTTATGACATAGCACAAAGTATTGGTGATGGTATATATACTTTAGATATTAAAAATGAAACAACTTTTATAAATAACAAAGCTTTAGAACTTTTAGGATTTAAGAAAAGTGAGTTACTTGGTAAAAAGATACATGATTATATACATTATAAAGATATAGATAACAATCCAATCCTAGCAAAACAGTGTAAAGTCCATCTTACAATGATAAATGGAACTGTATATATAAATGATGAGTATCTAATAAAAAAAGATGGTACTTTTTTGGCTGTAACTCTTAAAGTAACTCCATTATATGAAAACAACAATATTATAGGTACAGTAGTAATTTTTAGAGATAAAACCTCTGAGAATCTTGTATATAAATTAGAAAAAGATAAAAAGAAAACCCAAGAACAGATTGTTTTTTCTATGATTGATATTTTAGAATCTCGTGATTCATACACTGCTGGGCATACAAAAAGAGTAGCTAAATATTGTGAACTTATAGCAAGAGAGATGCAGTATAGTGAAGAGGATATAGAACTTGTAAAAACAGCTGCTTGGTTACATGATATAGGTAAAGTGTCTACTCCTGATAGTGTTTTGTTAAAACCTGGACAATTGGATGCACAAGAGTATAAGATAATACAACAACATCTAACTACTGGCTATGATATACTGAAAAATATAGATGAATATAAAGATATAGCTGAGATAATGAGAGAACACCATGAAAAGTATGATGGAACAGGTTATCCAAGAGGTCTAAAGGGTGATGAAGTAAAACCACTTAGTAGAATTATGATAGTTGCAGATGCTTTTGATGCTATGACAACAAATAGAATCTATAAAGCAAAGAAAAGTGTAAAAGAAGCATTATCTGAACTCGAAGAGTTAAGTATGGTTCAGTTTCATCCGGATATTGTAAGTGCAGCTATTATAGCACTTAAAGATGTAACCATAGATACAGATATATCACAAAATCCTCAAACTTTAGTGGAAGAGCAAAGATTTTCCCATTTTTATAAAGATAAATTAACAAATCTATATGCTATAGAGTATATAGAACTTGTTTTAAAATATTATATGAAAACTGATGATATTTATATATACACAATAGAGTTAAAAAACTTTTCAAAATATAACAAAAAGTATGGATGGAAGATGGGCGATAAATTTTTAGTTCAGTTTTCAGATTATCTAAAGAATCTTTTTTTAGATAGTATAGTTTTTAGGATAGAAGGGGATGATTTTTTAGTTTCTAGTTCAGTAAAACTGTATGATATAACAGAAAAGCTGACTGATTATATAACTAAGGAACAAGATATAATTAGTTGTACAGTTAAAGAAAAATTTATAAAAGACATAATAAATAACTTAGATAAAATTAATGGATAAGATTATAAAAAACATTATAACGGATAAGTGTTTTTTCTTTAGGTCGTGGGTATTGACTATATGCATATTCTATGGTTTCTCTTGTTGTATCGTCAAGTATGAAATATCCTGATTTTTCTAAAAATTTAAAATCTGTCATATCTCCATTTGGATGCAGATAAAATTCTACTATATTACTTGTATTAACATTTATATTACCCTTTAAGTTAACACTTGCTACTCTATTTAGAACTCTTTGTGTAATCCTTCTCATAATCTCTTGATTATCTAAAATATAATTTTGCTGAGCTTTACTTAAAGTATCAAATTTAGAACCATAAAGTTCTTTTACATTTTGATTTATACTATTTTGATTTTGCTGTTTAGTTGTCGTTTCTGTTTGTTGCTGTGACATATCCTCATATAACCAAGCCATGGGATCATCTGGTTTTGTTATCTGTTTTTGTAGAATTTCTTTCTTTTTAACTTGTTTAATCTTTTTTTTTGGATTAATATTCAGTGTTTTGTTGATGTAAATATTTTTTTTAATAATATTTTTTTGTTTTTTCTTTAAAATCTTTTTTTTAGTTATTTT
>CAZSWW010000027.1:0-2462 GCA_964611265.1 uncultured Sulfurimonas sp.
GCTAAGTATTTTATAAAAAAAGATAAGCTTGATTTTAAACCAAAAGATATAGATGCTTATTTTATATATGTGGAGATAGGAGTTATTCTTGGTGCTAGACTTGGGTATATACTTTTTTATGATACTCAGACACTTTACTATCTGTCGCATCCGTGGCAGATATTTAACCCATTTCAAAATGGTGAGTTTGTTGGCATCCGTGGGATGAGTTATCATGGTGCTGTTATAGGTTTTATCTTAGGTACATATCTTTTTAGCAAAAAGTACAAAGTACCTTTTGGTATGATAATGGATATGATAGCTGTTAGCATCCCTTTAGCTTTTGTCTTTGGTAGGATTGGGAACTTTTTAAACCAAGAGTTAGTGGGTCGCGAAACTGATGTTAGTTGGGGGATTTTAGTTGATGGAGTTCTAAGGCATCCATCACAACTATATGAAGCATTTTTAGAGGGGATTTTAGTTTTTGTGGTTGTTTATACCTATAGAAACTATAAAAAGTTCTCAGGTGAATTAGCTTTAGTTTATGCTTTTAGTTATGGCATCTTTCGTGCCATAGCAGAGATATACAGAGCCCCCGATGTTCAGATAGGGTATATCTGTTGTGATGCTATGACTCTTGGGCAGGGGATTAGTTTGGGTATGAGTGCTTTAGCTATGGGGCTTTGGGTTTATTTTTATAAACAAAGTAAAAAATGATTAAAATAAATATCAAAAAAAAGCTTCATGGTTCATATGGAGATATGGATTTATATGTAAATGTAGATATACAAAATGGTAGTTTTGTTACACTTGCTGGAGAGAGTGGTAGTGGTAAAACTACACTTCTTAGAATTTTAGCTGGTCTTGAAGAATCTAGTGGTAGCATAGTTGTAGATGATAAGATTTTTCAAAATGAAAATATTTTTTTAAAACCTCAAAAAAGAGGTGTTGGATTTGTATTTCAAGACTATGCTTTATTTGCCAATATGAGTGTTGAAGATAATTTACTTTTTGTAAAAAAAGATAAAGAATTAGCTAAATACCTTTTAGATGTAACAAATCTAACTGAGTTGAAAAATAGGTTACCAAATACTTTAAGTGGTGGACAAAAACAAAGAGTTAGTTTATGTCGTGCTATGATGAATAAACCAAAACTACTACTTATGGATGAACCATTATCAGCACTTGACCCAATGATGCGAATGAAACTTCAAAATGAGATATTATCACTTCATAAAGAGTTTAAAATTACAACGATAATGGTTAGTCATGACCCAAGTGAGATATATACATTGAGTGATAGAGTTTTGATGTTAAATCAAGGAAAAATAGTAGATGATGGAATACCAAAAGATGTTCTTTTAAAAACAAGTGGAAGTTCTAAATTTGCTTTTGAGGGTAAGTTGTTGGATATAATTAAAGTAGATGTTATAAATGTAGCTATTATCTCGATAGGACAACAGCTTGTTGAGGTGGTTGTTAGTAATGATGAGGTTAAAAATTTAAATATAGGTCAGAAAGTAAGTGTAAGTACCAAAGCTTTTAGTCCTATTATAAAAGGGTTATAATGTTAAAAATAATAATGATTTTACTTCTTGGTAGTTCTTTATTTTCTTCTACTATCACTATAGCAGTAGCTGCAAATGTAAGTTATGCTATAAAAGATTTGACAAAAGAGTTTCATAAACTTTATCCAGATATAAAAGTAAGAGTTATATTGGGTGGTAGTGGTAAATTAGTGGCACAGATTAAAAATGGTGCGCCTTATGGGCTTTTTATGTCAGCAGATATGAAGTACCCAAATAGTTTATATTTAGATGGTACTGCATTAAGTAAACCATCTGTTTATGCTCAGGGTAGTTTAGTTTATTTTAGTAGAAAAAAACAAGATTTTTCAAAAGGGATTTTTCTTCTTGAAGAGTCAAAAATCAAAAAGATAGCTATAGCAAATCCAAAAACAGCACCTTATGGTAAAGCAACAATTGAGGCTTTGAAAAATGCAAATATATATGAAAAAATAAAAAATAAATTTGTTTATAGTGAGTCTATCTCTCAATGTGTATCTTACTCATTAGTTGCTACAGATATAGGTATCATCGCTAAATCATCTTTGTTTAGTAAAAAAATGTTTAGATATAAACATGGTATAAATTGGATGGAATTGGATTCTAAACTATATACACCTATTGAACAAGGTATAATTATACTAAATAAAGATAAGAATATAAAGTTATTTTATAATTTTATATTTTCTTCTACAGCTAAAAAAATATTTAAAGATTATGGTTATTTAATATAATATTTATATTTCTTAAGTTACACTACTTCCTTAAGGAAAAACATGTCTATAAGTACAAAAATACATATCCCTTTGATAGTTTCGATTATAATAGGATTCATTAGTGGTTAGTTATTTTTATTCTATAGATGAGATGGAGCAAGATATATATGCATCTCAAGAAAAAGACCTTCGTTTAGTTTAT
>CAZSWW010000027.1:2562-11010 GCA_964611265.1 uncultured Sulfurimonas sp.
TCTCTTTATTTAAAGAGACTGAAGATGCTTCAAGAGAATTGTTTAATTATTTTGATAATATGATCAAAGAAAATCACAAGTAGTAGGTATTATTTTATGAAAAAATTTAATTTAAGTTTAACTATTAGTAGTTTGTTATTATTAACGAGTTCTTTACATGCAACTTTAAAATCAGATAAAGTTATCTTAAAAGATAATATGCAAGTTCAATATACAAAAAAAGCAAAACCTGCGACTAATGTTTCTGAAATATTTAGTAACGGTATGTTTTATGGTCGTTTAAGAACAAATACTTTTTATTGGGCTTGGGATAATAAAGAAAATAATAATGCTATGGGTATAGGAGCTTCTTTAATTTACAAAACAGCACCTTTAAATGGTATAAGTATGACTTTAGGTGGATATACTTCACAAAATCCTGCTTGGTATAGGATGGAGGCTGTAGATGCTGGTAGTGTAAAAGCAGGTAAAGATACTTTCTCTAGGTATAAGCTTAGTACCAGTGGTGATTATGGTATGACTCTTTTAGGTCAAGCATATATTCAAGCTGATGTAGCAAAAACAACTATAAAAGTTGGTCGTTTTTTATATGAAAGTACATTTACAAAATCAAATGATACAAAGATGATACCAAATACATTTGATGGGGTAAGTGTAACTTCAAAAGATATAGATAAAACTACACTATCTTTAGCTTATATAGTAAGACAAAAGTTAAGAGATCATACAACTTCTCACGATGTTATAGCCGTTGATGGTTGGACACAAAATGATGATAGTGCATCCAATAAAAATCTGACAGTAGATAGAGTAGGAGATAACAATCAACTTATAGTTGCTTCTGTTACAAATAAATCTATTAAAAATCTAAAAACAACTGTTTCATATATGGTTGTTCCAAACATTGTAAGTAATCTAACTCTTGAAGCTCATTACAGTATAAAAATCGGTGATAACTTAAAAGTTATTCCAGGTATAAGATATATGAATCAATTTGATAATCTAAATGCGAATTATAATGTAGCAAATTTAAAAGCAAAACATGATGGATATAATAATCCAACCTCTTTAGAATCTTATTTAATAGCTACTAGGATAGATATAAAAAGTGGTGCATTTATGGGTCGTTTAGGTTATTCATATATAGGTGATAAAGCAGATATAGTATCACCGTGGAGATCTTTTCCTACAGGTGGATTTACTCGTGCAATGGGTCAATACAATTGGTATGCAAATACAAAAACATATATGATTCGTGCTGGATATGATTTTGATAAGGCAAATCTACTTGATGGATTTAGTTTAATGGCTCGTTATGCTATCCAAGATTTTGATGATAAAAAAACAGGTGTTCCATCTGATAATAATATATTACATATAGATGCTCGTCAAAATATTGGTAACGATTTACAACTAAAAGTTAGAGTTGGTTTTAATAAAGCAGATAATGATACTATCGACATCAATGGTGATGGGAAAAAAGATTGGTCATACAATGAATATAGAGTTGAATTAAATTATTTTTATTAAAGGTTTTTAATGTCAAATAGTGAATCGTTTTACGAATATAATGATGGGGTTGTTAATCTTTTTAAAGATGAATTACTTATATATGATTGTGATGTAAAAAAACAAGAAACAGTACATATTTTTGGTGATATAGTAACAGCCAATTTAAATAAAGTAGCTGTATTAGATAATAATTTGATTCAGATAAAAGATTTTGTAAAAAAAGAAGTTATCGTTAAACTAGAGTTAGATGCTTCTAATAAGGTTACTGCAATATCATTAGGTGAAACAATACTAATTCTTGGGATGCAAGATGGAACTATAAATATAGTTTCTATGTTTTCAAAGAAGAAAGATATGCAATTTAAAATATCAGAATTTAAGATAGAGTCTATTTTTTTAAATTCCGATGCTATCGTAAGCATAGTTAGTAATGATGAGATATTTATTGTAAATATAGTAGATAAGGTGATTTTATCAAGAATTAAAGAAACTTCAACTATCTCATCTATCGTTGGTGATAGTAAAAAAATTATATATATAGTTGATAACCATATTGTTCTTTTTGATTTTAAAAATAACAAAAGAGAGATTTTATATACAGGTAAGGATATAAAGCATATTTTTTACAGTAATCAGCTTTTTGCTTTAGATAAAAAAAAGCTTTTGATTATAAATAATAAACATAAATCTATTAAAATTGCTAAGATAAAAGCAGATAAATTTTTAGTCGTGCATAATAAAATATTTTATACACAAGATTCTAAAGTTTATAAAACAGAAAATCTATTTTTAAAAAGAAAAATTGATAATACGATTAGAATCTTAACAGTTGATGATAGTAGTACCATGAGAAGAATACTAAAAGATACTATTATAAAAAATTTCAAAAATATTGAAGTTTATGAAGCAGAAAATGGTCATGATGCTATGAAAGCATTAAAAGCAAATAACATTGATGTTATGTTTTTAGATTGGAATATGCCACTTATGAATGGGGAAGAGGTTGTCAACATCATAAATGAGTTAAATATTTATCCTGACTTAAAAATAATTATGGCAACTACTGAGGACTCTACCAATAGTGTAAAAAAGATGGTAAACAAGGGTGTAAAAGGTTATATTATAAAACCTTTTTCTGCTTCTAGTATTGTTCCACTTACAAAAAGAATTATGGATATTGTTTTAAAGGGTAGAAATGTTTAGTGCTTTTGATAAAGAAAATGATATCCAAAAAAACATAGAGTATATGACAAAAAGTCATTTACGAAATGTAATGCAACTTGCTATATTTTATACAGGTAGTGATAAGATTTATGCGATTAATATCTCGAAAATAGAAAGTTTTTTGATTAAAGATAATGTTGAAATGGCTTCAACACCATCTGGAAATGGTCTAATAGAGGGTGTTTTAAATCTTCGTGGAGATATGGTTTCAGTTGTTAATTTAGATTATTGGATAGGTGAAAATGTAGATATTGATACTTATAAAATAATTATTATATGTAATTATAATGAAAAACGAATAGGTGTATTGGCAAAAGATATTATAAGAATACAAGAGATGCAATCTAGTGAACTAAAAGTACCTAGTTCTGGTGATCCAAAAATCTCTTATGTTACCGAGATAGAACTAGAAGAACATAAAAAATTATGCATAGTTTTTGATGCTGAAAAATTACTTTATGACTTAGGAACAAGTCATACTTCTAATGGTACTACAATATACGATATAAATAGTATCGGTGATATTGAAGTTATAGATACAGAACGAGTTATATTGGTGGCAGAAGATAGTGTAACAGTTATAGATAAACTTAATGAATTTTTCACAAAACTTGAAGTTGAGTTTGAAATTTATGAAAATGGTCAACTTTTAATAGATAGATTAGATACAATAGAACCAGATAAAATAGGTATAATTATAACAGATTTAGAGATGCCTATTAAAAATGGTTATCAGGTTATTAAACATGTTAAAAATTCTAAAATACATAAAAATGTACCTATTTTAGCTTTAACAAGTATGACAAATAGAGGTGTATTAGATAAAGTGAAAAACTTAGGGGCAATAGATCTTATAAATAAAGCAGATTTAGATAAATTGTATAAGTATATTAAAAACAACATTCAAGGAGTAAAGTGATGAGTATAAGAAGAAAAAATTTAGTATTGGGGATAATAATTTTTATCGCTTTTTTAATACTACAGGTGTCTATTGCTAGTAGGTTATTTGGGATTAAAGAGAATGTTGATATTGCTCAGCAAAACTATGAAAAAAGTTTAAATCTACACCATTTAAAAGAGTTAGTGTTAAAGATGCAGATTCGTTCATCTGATATTTATATAAATCAATTTTATGATTACGGTGCTAAGTTAAATGATCCAATGATTAACGAAGAAGTTTCTTCTATAAAAGAAAATTTGTTAGCTGGTAAATCTATAACTAATTATCTAAAATCTATCTATAATGAGATAAATAGACAACTAGCACATAATCAAAAGCTAAGAGATGAATCAAATGAAGCGATAGATATAGTTCATGAAAATATCGTTATGTTTGTTATTATTTTAATCGTAAATATTATTTTAAATTTACTTCTTTATATATTCTTTAGAGGGATTATAGATAACATTAGTAAGCTAGATAAAGGTATGGGAGAATTTTTTGATTATATATTAAGAAAAACAGATTCTGTTGCTAAAATAGAGATAGAAGATAATGGGGAGTTTCAAAAAATATCAAAAGATATTAATAATCATATTGAACTTATTAAAATTGGACTTCAAAAAGATCAAGCTACAGTATCAGAGATAGGTGTAATTACAGATAAATTAGAAACAGGAGATTTCTCTCAACTAGTTAAGTCAGAACCTGATAATCCACAAATTAAAGATTTAAAACTAAATATAAATAAATTTTTAATATCTGTACAGGGAACTTTACAAACTATATTAAATACTCTAGATGACTACCAAGATAATCATTTTGATTCGAGAGTAAATATACATATGACAGGTGAATTGAAGATTTTAGTTGATGGAGTAAATTCGTTAGGTAATGCACTAGAACAATCATCTGAAAAAATTGTTGAATCTCTTACAAGTAAATCGCATCAACTTCAAAAATCTTCAAAAGATTTACAAGACAGTGTTGGTGAACTTACTATATTTATGGATAAAAGTAATAAAAACAATAAGTTAGTAACTAAACAGATTGATGATATAAGTGAAACTATATCTGATACTGTTGAAAAAACTAAAATGATGACAGATATAGCTTCAGACTCTACAGAGTTAGCAAAAATAGGTGGACAATTAGCTGATGATACTTTAGAAGCTATGAGTGATATAAGCTCTTCTACTGAGGCTATTGAAGATGCAATTAGCATCATTGACTCTATATCATTTCAAACAAATATCCTTTCTTTAAATGCTGCTGTTGAAGCTGCAACTGCTGGTGAAGCTGGTAAAGGTTTTGCTGTTGTTGCTCAAGAAGTAAGAAACTTAGCTAGTAAAAGTGCAGAAGCTGCAAAAGAGATTAAAGAACTTGTAGAACAAACTCATCATAAAACAAAAGAGGGTATAGCTATATCTAAAAATATGAAAGAAAATTTTTCAAAAGTATATTCTCAGATAGCAGGTACAAGTACAATGGTTGCAAGTGTTGCTAAAAATGCAAATAAAGAGTTAGAAAAATCGAATGATATTCAAGAACTTATAGAACATTTAAGAAAAATGTCTGAATCTAATAAAATAGTGATGAATAATACTACTCAAATAACAAATGAACTAAATAGTATTGCAGATGCATTAGATCAAGAGGTACATATAAAAACACTTAAAAATAGCAAAGGCTAGATGTAAATGTCTGATAGTCTTAAAGATTTTTTTGCAGAGGAAGCTGTAGAAATATTTGAATCTGTTGAATTAAAGCTTATAGAAGTTGAAGAAAAAGGTGAATTTTCAGATGATAGTATAAATTCACTTTTTCGTGATATGCACACTTTAAAAGGTAGTTCTAATGCTGTAGGATTTAAATATTTTAGTGAATATGTTCATCATTTAGAAACATTTATGGAAGATATTAGAAGTTCTAAACAGATTATAAATAATCAAGTTATTGAATTTATTATAGATGCTTCAGATAAAATGCAAGTTATATTTAATGATGAATATAAAGATGTTTTAGATATAAAACAATTTGAAAAAGATTTACAAGATTTAGAAAAAAGTATAGATGTATTAAAAGATATAAAAGCTACTGAGATAGTAAATGATGAGCAAGAGGTAGCTCAAAATGTAGACAACAAAGAAAAAATGAACAATGCTTTTGTTGGTGAATTTGTCGATTTAATGAGTAGTATAAATGAATCATTAGAGATTGGTAATAAACTTGATGAATATGATGATGATTTTTTAAGAGAACTATTTAGATATGTTCATACTTTAAAAGGTACATCATTGTTTATGAATTTAAATAATTTTTCTAATTATTTACATTCAATAGAAACACTTTTAGATATGACAAGAGAAAAAGAGATTATTTATACAAAAGATATAAATAAATATCTTCTATCTATAATGGTTGAATCTCAAGAGATAGCAGATAGCGAGATAAATCATGATTTAGATATGGATGAGTATAATCTTAAGTTGAAAGATTTAGAAGATAATATAGCAAAGATTATTGCAGAAACCAAGTTAAATAAAGGTTATGAACTTTTTCATGATAAAAGTGATATAGATGATGAAAAAGATTTTGTATTATTTGAAGATAATATATCTGAAACAAAAAAAATAGAATTAACAACTAGACCTGTTAAAAAAGTAAAAAAAGAGGTAGAAAAAGAGACTAAAGTAGCAGAAGTTGTAAAAGAACATACGATACCAACTGCACCAAAGCAAACTATAAAAACTATGGCAGCTTCTAGTTCTATACGGGTAGGATTAGATAAGATTGACTTTTTAATGAACCGAGTTGGTGATTTGGTTATAACTAAAAGTATGTTGTTTGAGTATTCAAAAGATTTGGCTAAACACATAAACAATAGAGGTTTAGTAGAGCGATTAGAGATTATAGATAGAGAGATTAGGGAACTTCAAGAAGCTGTTATGTCGGTTCGTATGATACCTATGGACAGTGTATATCAAAAGTTTCCAAAAGTTATAAGAGACCTAGGTAAGAAGCTTGGTAAACAGGTTAATTTAATCTATGAGGGTGAAAATGTAGAGATAGATAAGTTGATGATGGAGGGGCTTATGGATCCTCTTACACATATTATCAGAAACTCTATGGACCATGGTTTTGAAACAGCTAAACAAAGGCTAAAAAAAGGTAAAGATGCTTCAGGTACTTTAAAAATCAGTACAATTCAAGAGAGTGGACATATTATAATAAGTATTATTGATGATGGTGCTGGTATAGATGTAAATAAAGTATGTCAAAAAGCTATAGAGAGTGGAGCTATTACAGAGGTTGATTCACTTATTATGGATGACAATGAAAAAGCTATGCTTATTTTTGCAGCAGGTCTTTCAACTGCAGATAAAGTTAGTGATATATCAGGTCGTGGAGTTGGTATGGATGTTGTTCAAAATAATATTCACTCTCTTGGTGGTTATATAAAAATACAAACAAGAAGAAATAAAGGGACAACTTTTAAGATTGTTTTACCACTAACTCTTGCTATTTTAGATGGATTAAATGTAGAAATAGGTTCTCAAGTATTTATAATGCCTTTAAATATGATTTTAGAATCTTTACAACCAACTAAAGATATGATTAAAAGAATAGGGGATGAAGAAAAAGAGATTTTGATGCTTAGAGATGAGTTTATCCCTATTATCCGTTTACATGAATTTTTCTCTTTAGAAGCTAAATATGAAAAGATTGAAGATGCTATGCTTATAGTAACTCAAATCGATATGAATAAAGTTGCACTTTTGGTAGATAATTTCTTAGAAAAAGAACAAATTGTTGTTAAATCTTTAGATAAAAATTATAAAAAGATTGATGGTATATCAGCAGCTACTATTAGGGGTAATGGAAGTATTGGGCTTATCTTAGATATTATGAACATAGTGGATATTAGAATGGAGCAATCATGGAACTAATAATATTTAAATTTTTAAATGCAATTTATGCTATAGAATTAGCTAAAACAAAAGTTATTTTAGTTTATAAAAACACTATGATAACCCCTGTAGCTATAGAAAAACCATGGATTCTTGGGTTTACTAACTTAAGAGGTGAAGTTACACCTATTGTTGATTTACGGATAAAATTCTCAAAAAATAAACCAGAGTATTATGAAGATACAGTGATTATAGTTGTAAAAACTGAAGAAAATAAACTTATAGGTATTGTGATAGATAAAATTAAAGAGACTAAATTTGTAGATATAGATGATTTAAGTATAACACCAGATATGAGTTTAGGTATGGATCCAAAGTATATACAAGGTCTGAAAAAAGATGGTGAAGATATGATATCTATTTTAGATATTGATAGTATTTTAAGTATCGAAGAGTTAACTGGTTCGAGTGAGTAAATTGTTTAGTAGTGATGGATGTGGCTTATAAAGCCTCACCATCAATACCATCTTTTAAAGAATCTAAAAAGCTTTCTATATCATATTTTATTCTATATTCAGCCGTCATTATATGTATAAGAATATCTCCTAAATCTACAACAACCCAATCCCCACTCTCATCAACGAAGTTAAACTGTTCTGCTGGTTTTAAATCTTTTTTTAAGTGATCAAGTAATGCCAATGTATGTTTAGAACCAAGAGAAGAAGCAATAATCGCAAAATCTACAAAATAATTTTTTTCTTGAAGATTAAAAACCTCAATTGCTTCTGCTTTGTTCATATCTAGTACTTCTACTATATTGTCTAGTCTTTTTTGAATTTCCATATATATTTTCCTTTGTTA
>CAZSWW010000028.1:0-10894 GCA_964611265.1 uncultured Sulfurimonas sp.
TTCGGATTTCGGCTCCGAGGGTTATAGGTTCGAATCCTATCGGGCGTACCACTTTATTAATCTCATGTGCGTCCTTAGCTCAGCTGGATAGAGCAATGCCCTTCTAAGGCATAGGCCAAAGGTTCGAATCCTTTAGGGCGTACCACCTTTAACAATCAAATTAAATCATTATAAAGTTATTAAATGGATATTATCTTTCTTATAAAATTAGGTCTTTCCCTAACTGTTGTATTGGTTATATTAGTTTATGTATTATTTTTAAAACCATCAAAAAAGAAAAAAACTGTTAAAAAAACTACTAAGGTAGTTAAAGAGAGAACACCAACAGATTTAAAATATCTTAGTTCAATTATAAAAAACAGAGAGATAGATACTAAAACATTAAAAGAAACTCTTGATTTGGTTTTAAAATATCATGTAAAAATTCCAAATAAAATAGGAACTAACAACCACCCAAATTTTGTAATGTATGAAGATATTATATTTGCAATTTGTAGGCATCCAAATACAAAATCAACAATTATTTCAAAATTTACATCTGTTTTAGAAAAAGAAAATAAACTATATAAATCTCAAATAAACGATGCTTTAACTAAGGGTTTAAATTCAAGAATGTAGTTAAAGTGTATTGTTAATACTACCTTGAATCATATAAATATCTATCTTTTCAAGCTTATTTAGCATATCTTTATCTTTTACATTTGTAGCTATAAAGTCTATTTGTGTTGTATTTTTAATATTTGAAATCACTTTTTTATCTAAAGATATTAGATAATTGGCATCCACTTTTATGTATTTTGGATTTAAATCTTTTAAATAATCAACACTATTAGGTTTATTATAAAACTCATATATACCTATCTCTATATTGTAGTTTTGTAATAACTCTTTATAAAGTTTGGCTTTTTCAAAATGTTTATCTATAAGATTATATGGGATTTCAATTATTAGTTTAAAAGGTAGATTATTACTATAAATACTGAGAATCTTTTTTAATTCTTCATAATTAGAATCTAAGACTAAGTAGTCATAAGGTAATCTAAATGAACATATAAAACCACTTAAACTTTCTTCTGGTGTTTCAAAGATTGTTTTTAAAAGATTGTTATATAGTTTATTTACTAAGTTTAGTTTTTCAACTATAGATATAAATTTGTTATATCTATACACTATACCATCATCTCCTTTTAAGCTTAAACTAAGTCTATTGTGAATAATTTTTTTATGTTTAATATCTACAGCTTTAAAAGATATAAAGTAAAAACTATTTGAATCGATAGCTTTTGTTATTATCTTTTCATATCTATCTGTATCTATAATATTATCAAAAGTATATAAAGATTTTTGATATATTTTATCTTGATTTAATTTAGCTTTTCTAAGAACCTCATTAGAAAAAGATAGTAATCTACTTGTATCATCTTTATCACTATATCCATATAAAGACAAATAAAAGTTTATAGAATCACTTAAATTAGTTTCATATATCAATAATTCAACATCATTTTGAATCTTTTTTGCAATAGTTAATGCTTTTTTATCTGAGCATTGTGGTAAAAATAAACAAAATTCTGAACCATTCATTCTAGCTATTATAGAATTTGTGACTTTTTTGGTATGAAGTTTAAATATATTTGCTATTTTTACAAGTAATTTGTCTACTTCCAAATAACCTATCTTTTCATTTGCTTTTTTTACATCATCTAAAGCTACTAAAATATTTACACCAAATATTAATTCATTATTATTAAAATATTTATGAAGTAAATTTATAAAATATTCACGATTATTAAGTTTTGTAGTTTTATCTATGTATACTAAATTTTCTTTATCCATTTTTAATTTGCCTTTCATAATTGTCTTTTATTAAACCCTGATGTTCCTATCTTTGAATGAATTTTAACATCTTTAGCAAATGGTTTTAAGTATTTTGGTACTGCACGACCTTTTAACTTCATAATATCTTGTAAAAGGTTATAAGCTACATCTTCATCTAAAAGGTTTTTAACATCTACTAGATACCTAAAAAGTAGTTCACTTAGTCTATCTAGTGATATTTTCCAAGTTGAATTTGTTTGTGTATATATCCAAATACTAAAATTATAAAAGTTTTTATAAACACTTTCATCTTTGTATAACATAGGTAAAGTATTTTTAAAATTTCCACTATTGTAAGTCAAATCCCAAAATCTAGCAAATCTTTTCATTATCTGAATATCTTTAAAACTAAGTTGATTGTTTTGTAAAATATCATAAGGTGGAATTTCACTATAGACCATACCATGAAGTATATCATGTCTATCTATCTGTGTTCCAGATAATTTTTTTAGTATCCCGATTTGTATTTCACAACTACTTAAACTTACCAATTCATCAAGATTTTTACCAAAACTATCTAATGTCTCACCAGGTAAACCAACAATCAAGTCAAGATGTATATGAGCATCTGTTTCATTTTCTAAAAAACTGATATTTTCTTTTATCTTATCTAGTTTTAATTGTCTTGAGATATTGTTTGCTATCTCTAAGTTAAGTGTTTGAATCCCTATCTCTAATTGTAATGAACCATGGGGAAATGATTTTATTTTTTCTTTTATAGAGTTTGGAAAATGATCAGGAATAACCTCAAAATGTGCAAAATACTGTTCATCTTTTTCTAAGAAAAAATCTAAAATTTTGTTAGCAGTTAGCATATTTAGGTTAAAGGTTCTATCTACAAATTTAAAGTTTCTAGCACCTCTATCCCATAGTTTTTGAAACTCTTGTAAAACTTCATCAAGATTAAAAGCACGAACTCTCTCATCCATAGATGAAAGACAAAATTCACATTCAAAAGGGCATCCACGAGACACTTCTACATATATATAACGATTTTTTATATCGTCATCTGTATAATACTGATATGGAAGTTTTAACTCTTTTAAAGCTGGTACAGTTTGTTCTATATACTTAGTAGTTAGGTTGTTATTTTTATCTATACTTTTACATAATTCAAAAAAAGCTATATCACCTTCCCCTGAAATTATAAAATCTGCCAAATCAAAATTAACTCTAAATGGTTTATAACTAACTTCTGGGCCACCAAGTATAATGGTAGTTTTAGGAGATACTTTTTTTAGTATATGTATAAGTTCATATATATGTGTTGCATTCCAAATATACACTCCTATCCCTATAATAGATGGTTGAGTCTCTAAAAGCTTTTCAGCCACACTTTGTATAGCATCATTTATGCTAAACTCCATAATCGTTGTTTTTTGCTGTAAATAATCTAAATTAGCATAAAGATACCTAAGACCTATAGATGAATGTGTAAATCTTGAATTAAGAGTTGTTAAAATTATATTCATTTAGTTACTTTGAAGTGAAATAGTTAGAGGAAAACAAGCCAAGCTAAACAAAAGGGGGAAAATGCTTGGCTGTTTAAAATAATTGTTAAGAGTATATACACTCATTATGAAAGGGGGAAAACATAATTGAGATTTATTATTATAATATTTATAAGTTAATGCTAAGTAAACCAAGAAGTTTACTTGATAACATCGTATTGTTCGAGCATATCATCTAGTTTAGAGAAAAGAATTCTTGAAGCATCCTCCATTTTTGAAAAGTTTTGGAAAATAATATCAGGACTATCTCCTTTTAAAGTAGTACCATTCTCTACAAATTTAAGATTTTTAAATACACTGTCATGCACAATAGAGTGAGGTTTATCCATCTCTTTATATGCTTTTGTTTTTCCAAATATTTCAGCACCGTGAGTATTATACCATTGTCCCATACGACAGTTATTATGGTCAGCAAAAACAGCAGACTTGTCTGAGTCTAATATGGTGTGATAAGCATTGTTCTTAAATACAATATGGTCAACTTTTACCAATGTTGTAAATAATCTATTTTGAGTATTTTGAGCTATTGCAGATGTATCTTTTGCCAGATTATTAAGTTCTTGAAATGTATATTCAAAATTATTTACAGCTTCATTAGATTCACCAGCAATTTCAGAAATTTTATCTGAATTATTTCTCATATCATTTGTTTCTTGTTGTAGTGTAGATATATTTATCTCTATCTCACTTGTAGCTTTTTGAGTTCTCTCAGCAAGTTTTCTAACTTCATCAGCAACAACAGCAAAACCACGACCATGTTCACCAGCACGAGCAGCTTCAATAGCTGCATTTAATGCTAAAAGATTTGTTTGGTCTGCTATATCTTTTATAAGATTTACAACATCACTAATCTCACTAGAACGAGATTCTAAACTAATAATCCCTTCATGGGATGTTTCTATTAGTTCTACAAGTGAACCAAGTCTTTGAGAAATATCAATAACACTTTGTAAGCTTTTTGAAGATTCTACTGCTGTTTTATTTGCAACATTTGCTATATCTTTTGCACTATGTTGGGCATCACTAATATTTACTTGAACAACACCTAAACCACCAGCTATACCACCACCAAGACTATTAAGTCTATGACCTAGTTCACCTCTAATCTTAGTTTCATAACCAGCAGAGATAGAGCTAGTAGCATTAGTTAAACCTTTAGCAGTTTTTTCAAAAACACCATGTAGTCCAGATGAATAGGGATGCCTATATGTCATACCATTTGAAGCACACTCAACAGTTGTTTCTGAATCTCTCATAAATGCTTCCATCTGGTCTAATAAGTCATTTATAGCCCAAGCAAACTCAGAATTTTCACTGTTATCATCTGGAATATGAGTTACACGACCCTCTAAATTTCCATTTGCAGCATCCATAACAACTTTTTTCATTTGATTCATTAATTGTTGATTATTTTTATTGTTACCCTTGAATAGAGATGATAAGCTCATTATATGTAGTCCCCTTTTCATGTAATAAATCTGTTAAAATCTTAGTTCCAGCATTTACTCCACCACTTCTTTCAGCGCTGAGCATCGAACTATACAATGGTTTAATAATATCTAAGGCGGATGGATTAGGCATTCTTCTTACAGAATAATAACCTATGATATTTCCAGAATGATCATAAGATGGTGTAATATTTGCATATACCCAATACTCATTACCATTTTTAGTTTTATTTATAACATAAGCAAAAATCTCCTCACCTTTTTGAATCATGTCCCAAAGTAGTTTAAATACTGCTTTGGGCATATCTTGGTGACGAATAATGCTATGAGGTTTACCTAAAAGTTCATTTTCACTATATTCTGCCATCTTCATAAATATTTTATTTACATAAGTTATTTGACCTTTTATATTTGTTTTAGAAATAATAAAATCATTTTCTTTCATATTTTTTAGCATAAATACCTTTTCTAGAAATATTTTTATATAAATAAGTATAACACAATTATATAAAATAATTATTTATATTATCTTATAGGTTATAATTCTATATGTCAATATTACTTAGTATTTTTTATTTCTTTTATTTTTCTATTGTTGGTGTTTATATTATCTTTTTACCAAAAGTGTTAGCTACGATTGGATATGGTGCTACTGAGATTGGTATTATCTTTGCGACTGCTCCAATGGTTAGGTTTTTGCTTCCTTTTGCTTTTATAAAAGGTTTAAAATTAGATGCTAGAGCATTTAATATAGCTTTATTATTTATGCTTTTTAGTAGTATATCTTTTTATTTTACTAAAGATAATTTTGTAAACTTATTATTGTCCAACATAGGTATGGGGATAGGTCTTAGTTTAATCCTACCATATATAGAGGTGATAGCTTTAGAGGAAATAGGTAAGCAAAAGTATGGAAAAATTAGACTTTTTGGGTCTATTGGATTTGTTTTAGTTGCACTTGTATTAGTAAAATATCTTGATTCCACAGATATAGCATTTTTCTTTTTGATGACTTTAGCATTTTTAACATCTATATTTGCTTTTATGATTGTAAAAAAATCTCATCATGTTAAAACAGAAAAAGAATCATCACCAACTAACGATATAAATATTTTAAAAGATTGGTCTTTGTGGTTAGGTTTAACACTTATGCAAGTTAGTTTTGGTTCTTTTTATAACTTTTTTACTATATATGAAACTGACTTTGGAGTAAGTTTAGATATGACCATATATCTATGGAGTTTTGGTGTTTTAGCTGAGATAGTTATGCTTTATTTTCAAGGTAAGTTATTAAATAAAAATTTATTACTTATTTTACAAATTAGTATTTTATTGACTGCAATTAGATGGTTCTTAGTATTTTTGTACCCTCAAAATCTTGGAATGATGTTTTTTGCACAAGCTATACATGCTTTTAGTTTTGCTCTGTTTCACTCGACTACTATTGTGTATCTATTTGGTTTATATAAACATCGTTCATTGGCTCAACAATTTTTTCTAGGTATAACTTATGGATTTGGTGGTTTTTTAGGGGCATTAATAGCTGGTTATGTGTATGAACATATACCAACATATTTGTTTTTAAGCTCTTCGTTTTTAGCTATGGGTTCATTTATTTTTATATATATTTGGTCTAATAATCAACGATTAAATTCACACTAAAAGTATCATCTTCATGTGTTGCTTTAGTTGTTAAGATATTTACATAATCATATTTATAACTTAAACTAGCTGAAAATAGTTCTGATAGTTTTGTACTAAATGCTGATTTTGAGTATATAAAGTAGTTTTCATTGTCTTGTATCTCTGTTCTATATGAAAGTGTTTGTTTAAATTCAAGATTATCAAATATTTTCCAAGTATAGATACTTTTACTCATAAATGAGAGATAATCTCTCGATAAATTTTCTGATTTATCTTGTGCAAAAAGTATATTGGCATCTATATTTAAAGTATGTTTATCTTCTTCTATGACTTTATAGTAAAGCCCAGGACCTGTGTAAAATTGGTAATCATAACTAGAAAATCTATCTTTTTTATAGCCAGTTACATAGTCAAAAGATAGTCTTGATGTTAAATCATAGTTATATTCTAACTCTAAGAGATATTTATTTTTGGTCTCTTGAGAATCACTTTTAGAATACTGAGCATCTATATGAAGTTTATTGTTATGTTTACCCCATCTTTTTTTGATATCTGTATCAAGATTAAAGTTTTGAGTGTCTGTATTGCCACCTGTGTTACTATATCCAAACTCTGTATGTGTGATATAGTTTTCATTAAACTCTTTCTTTGGAAGTTGAGATTTTAAAAGTTTTATCTTCTCATCAAGAAGTTTTTTTTCTTTTATAGCATCATCTATCTGTTGTTGTATATCAGATTCAGAAGATGCTAAAAGTAATAAAGGAACAGTTAAAATAGTAAAAATAATTTTCATAGATATTTTTACTATTTATTACCCATACTAGCTTTTACAAAGGCTAAAATAGAAGGATTTGGAGTTTGTAGTCTTGATGTAAATTCTGGATGAAATTGTACACCTAAAAACCATGGGTGGTCTATAATCTCTACAGTCTCTATAAGACCATTACTCTCACCTGTAACTATCATACCAGCATCTTCAAGTTGTTTTCTATATGCTGGATTTGCTTCATATCTATGGCGATGTCTCTCTTGTATAGTTTTTGCACCACTGTATGCTTCTCTTAGTATGCTTCCCTCTTTTGTATCACATGGGTATTCTCCAAGTCTAAGAGTTCCACCCATAGGGCTTTTATGAGTTCTAAGTTGTGTATCTCCACTTTGGTCTAAGAAATTATCTATAAGGTATATAAGTGGATTTTTAGTATTTTCATCAAACTCTACAGAGTTAGCATCTTCTATACCTAAAACATTTCTAGCATATTCTACAAGAGTTAACTGCATCCCAAGACATATACCAAGATAAGGCACTTTATTTACCCTTGCATATTCAATAGCTTGAATTTTACCCTCAACACCACGAGAACCAAAACCACCAGCTACCAAGATAGAATCACAATCAGCTAAAAGTGCTTCAGCACCTCTCTCTTCGATATGCTCAGAATCAACCCAACATATCTCAACTCTAGTATCAAGATGAGCTCCTGAGTGTATAAGTGATTCTGTTAGAGATTTGTAACTCTCTTTTAGTTCAAGATATTTACCAACAAAACCAACTACAGTTTTATCTTTTGGTTGTACTATTTTTTTAACTAAAGAATCCCACTCATCCATATCTGGAGTAAGTTCACCCAAATCTAACTCTTTAGCGATAGGTTTTAGTATATCTTGTCTTAAAAAGCTAATAGGTACATCATATATAGATGCAGCATCTAATGCTTCTATAACATTTTCAGCACTAACATCACAACTCATTGCAAGTTTTTTCTTAAATGATTTTGGTAAAGAATTTTCACTTCTGGCAATTATCATTTGAGGAGTAATACCTATGCGACGAAGTTCTTGAACAGAGTGTTGAGTTGGTTTTGATTTTAATTCCCCAGCTGCTTTTATAAATGGTATAAGTGTTACATGGATAAAGTAAGTCCCCTCAACATCATCATCATGTTTCATTTGGCGAATCGCTTCCATGAAAGGTAAGCCCTCTATATCACCAACTGTTCCACCAAGTTCAACTACAAGTATCTCATGACCTTCACCAGCTTTTTTGATGCGAGATACAATTTCACCAACAATATGTGGTATAACTTGTATAGTTTGACCTAAGTAACCACCAGCTCTTTCTCTCTCAATAACACTAGAATAAACTTGACCAGTAGTAAAGTTAGCAGATTTTAAAAATGATGCATCTAAAAATCTCTCATAGTTACCTATATCTAAATCAGTCTCAGCACCATCTTTTGTAACAAAAACTTCGCCATGTTCTAGTGGTGACATTGTTCCTGGGTCAACATTTATATATGGATCGATTTTTAGCATCCCCACTTTTTTACCCGAGTGCTTTAAAAGTGTACCAACACTAGCAGCTGTAATCCCTTTTCCAAGAGAACTTAAAACCCCTCCGGTTACAAAAATGTATTTAGTCATGCAAAAATCTCCATATATTATTTTATATACGATTATATATAATTATCGCTTAAAAAATAAGTAAAATTTCTAAGAAACTATACCTTTTATCATAAAAAATACACCTGCACTTAAAGTAGCAGCAGCTGGAACAGTTATAACCCATGCAGCAGCTATTTTTTTAACAGCATCTCTTTTTACATATTTAATTTTTTTAGCACCTTTGTACTCTTTTTTCTCATCTTTTAAAGCATCTTCTTTTTCATCTATAAGTTTAAATAACTCTATAATTCTTTCATACTCTTCTTGAGATTTATTTTCTTTTGACTCTAAAGTTTTAAACTCTTTTTGTAAGTTTTCAAGCTCTTTTTTGTTTGTTTTAAATTGCTCTTTTATAGTTTGAAGCCATTTTGTTTCACTACTATCAAGATACTCTCTTAAAAAACCAACACCAAAAACACCACCAACAGCTATATGTGTAGATGAAACTGGAAGCCCAAGTTGTGAAGCGATGATAACAGTGATAGATGCAGCCATAGCTATAGAAAATGCTCTCATTTGGTCAAGTTCTGTTATCTCACTACCAACTGTTTTTATAAGTTTAGGACCATAAAGTGCAAGACCGATAGCTATACCAAATGCACCAACACCCATAACCCATAGAGGGATGCCAACTTTTCCACCAAAATCTCCACCACTAACAACAGCATCATTTATAGCAGCTAAAGGCCCTATAGCATTTGCAACATCATTTGCACCATGAGCAAAACTTAACAGTGCAGCAGCAAAGATAAGAGGAATGGTAAAAAGAGAATTTACAGATGCTTTTGTATTTTCAAGTTTATCAGCAGTTTTAGCAAGTATAGGTTTTACGAAAAACCAAACTGCTAACCCTATAGCAGAACCTATCATTAAAGCTGTTGCAAAATCAATCTGAACAATTTTTTTGATACCTTTTAACATAAGGTATGTAGCAAATGCAGTTGACATAATCCCTATAAGAACTGGTACATACTTCTTAGCATTTGCCATCATATCTTTTTGGTAGGTTATTTTTGTTTTTATAAAGTAAAGAAAAGCAGCAGCTATAACTCCACCTAAGACAGGAGATATAACCCAACTAGCTGCGATTTTACCCATAGTACCCCAATCAACGATGCCAAATCCAGCAGCAGCAATTCCAGCACCCATAACACCACCAACGATAGAGTGAGTTGTTGAAACTGGTGCTCCAACTTTTGTAGCAAAGTTTAACCATAATGCTGCACTAAGAAGTGCTGCAGTCATTGCCCATATAAAGACTTCAGGATTTGCTATCATAGCTGGGTCTATGATGCCTTTTTTAATGGTTTTTACAACCTCTCCACCAGCGATTAAAGCGCCACCAGCTTCAAAAGTAGCAGCGATAACAATAGCCCAAAACATTGTTAATGCTTTTGAACCAACTGCTGGACCTACATTATTTGCAACATCATTTGCACCAATATTCATAGCCATATAAGCACCAAAAACGGCACCTATTATAAGAAAAGTATTATTTTCAATACTTCCATGTGATAAAGATGTCCACACATAAACAACAACTATAAATAAAAAAGCTATCGCTAATCTTGTATATCCACCAATCTGAGTTTGTGGAGTTACCTTCTCCATAGCTTTAATGGTTTTAATATCCAATCCTTATCCTTTTAAGACGATTTTCTAAATTATATACTATTAATAATTAAAACTAATTAGAAATTGGAAGTTTTATATAACTTTTTGATACAAAAAACAAAGATGATTAAAAATTATACAAATTTATCAACATTGTTTAATTTAAATGTGCTATTCTAAAGGTATATTTAATTTCAGGAGAAAATGAATGGGAAAATTTGTTAACACGACAGAAGAGTTTTTTGCTTTTTGTGAAGAAAATGATGTTCAATTTGTAGATTTTAGATTTACAGATATTAAAGGTGCTTGGCATCATATTAGTTACAGAATGAGTGCAGTAACTGCTAATCAACT
>CAZSWW010000029.1:0-10735 GCA_964611265.1 uncultured Sulfurimonas sp.
TTATCAAGTCACAAGGTAAAGATGAAAGTTATATGAAAGAGGCTACAGAAAAAACCCAAGAGATAAATCAAGCTTATGAGATGATAAAAGATGCTCGTAAATAGACTTGTTTTAACATTACTTATCACTTGTAGCCTTTATGCTAGTGATGATGGTTTACTTCTGTTTAATGGCAACTGTGTAACTTGTCATCATAGTACAAAATCTATATCTGCACCATCTATGATGGAAGTACAAAAAAATTATAAAAGAGCTTTTAGTAAAAAAGAAGATTTTGTAAACTATATGTCTAAGTGGGTGATAAAACCTAATAAAAAAACTTCTATAATGCTTGATGCTGTTGATAAGTACTCATTGATGCCAGAATTGGCTTTTGAGATTGAGGTTTTAAGAGAGATAAGTTCATTTATTTATGATGCGAATTTTAAATAAAATAGTTTGAATTTACAATAAATATAATATTATGGATATCTTTTAAACTCTAATTTGCTAAAATGTGCAAAATAATTTAAAGGATGAAAATGAAAAGATTGATAGCACTTTCAGCTGTTGCACTTTTAAGTACTTCTATCTATGCAGATGCAAACTCAGATATGCAAGCACAGATAGATGCACTTAAAGCACAACTTGAAAAAATGGAAGCAAAATTAGCGAAGACTAACAAGGTTCAGAAAAAAATCAAAAAAAGAGTTTCAGCAGTTAATAAACTTGCTAATAACGACAACATTAAATTTGATGTTGATTTTAGAACTTCTTATGATAATCTTCAGTATAAAACTACAGATGGTACAAAGTATTCAAATGATGGTTTATATTCTATGAGATTGTGGCTTGGTATGGGTTATGCACCTACTGATGATATGATGTTTAAAGGTACTTTAGCTTATAACAAAGCTTTTGGTGCTAACTATGGTCAAATGGGTACTGGACAAGGATTTGATACTTTTGACTGGATTGTTAATGAAAATTTAACAAATGATACATTAAGAGTAAGAGAAGCTTATTGGTTTTGGTCACCAACTATCAACGATAGAGGATACACTTTAAGTGTTGGTCGTCGCCCAGCTACAAATGGTTTCTTAGTAAATATGAGAGAAGATGATAAAGCAAAATCACCAATCGGGCATATTATAAATATGGAATTTGATGGTATCAGTGGTAGTGTTAAAACTGATGATATTGTTGAGGGAAGTTACTTAAAAGTTTGTTTAGGTAGAGGTTTATCTGAAGCAAATGGTAGATTTAATATGGCAAATCCTGATTATGCAGAAGATGGTGGATTACTTCATAATATGGATTTAGTAGGTGTAATAGCTAAGATGTATGATGATGGTCAATATACTGCATTTGCAAAATACTATCGTGCATTTAATGTTCTTGGTATGAATGATGCTGATAGAAGTGGTACTCTCTCTGCTGGTGATTCACTCAAGAGTTATGGTGAGATAGATGGTGCTGCATTATCATTTCAAATGTCAGGTGTTGGTGATGAGATAAATGATTTCTTAGATGATACAACGCTGTTTGCATCATTTGCTTGGAGTAATACTAGACCACAAGATGGTAATGCAATGCTTGGCTCGTTAGATAATGAGAGTGGTTCATCTATCTATCTAGGAGCTCAAATGCCAAATATGACAGGTGGTAAGTTTGGACTTGAGTACAATCACGGTTCAAAATACTGGAGACCATTTACTTATGGTGAAGATACTATGATAGGTTCAAAACTTGCTGTTCGTGGTGATGCTTATGAAGCTTACTGGACTCAACCAATCATAGATAAAATCTTTACTATGCAAGTTAGATATACTTATATAGATTATGATTATACTGGTTCTCAAGCATTTTTCGGAGATTTTGGAACACCTATGGATGTAGCTAATGTTCCTAGTGCTATTGATACTGCACAAGATTTAAGAGTTTACTTCAGATATAGATACTAAGTATTATTCACCTTAGGGTGAATAATATATATACTTATAATTATTATAAATAATACTTAATTAACTAAAATTTATAATAAATATAAGCTTAAATTTTATAAATAATCCTCAATATTAAAAATATGTTAATATTCTACACACTTTTTTAGAAATAATACTTATAAATACAATTATCAAGCCATATAGTTTATATAATGCTAGAATGAAATAATTTATTTTACAACAGAGGAAAGAGAATGAATAAAAACGAACTAATCGAAGAGATTTTACAAGAGGTTGATAAACATCCTGAAATTATGTCTCGTCGTGATGCTATGAAATATTTAACTATGTCACCACTTGCTGCATCTGTTATTGCTGGTGCTACTGTTGGTGCTACCACGGTATCTGCATCAGAAGCAAAAGGTAAAATAGTTATTGTTGGTGGTGGTCTTGCTGGTATGAGTACAGCTGCTCGTTTAACTAACACACTTAGTAATCCAGATATTACCGTGATTGAGCCAAATCCTCTTTCTACATCTTACCAACCAGGTCAAACACTTGTAGGTGGTGGTATTTGGGCTAAAAGTGAAGTTGTTTATAATAGAGATGATTTTGTTCCAAATGGTACAACACTAATTAAAGGTGCTGTAACTGCATTTGACCCTGATAATAATAAAGTTGTAGTAGATGGTAAAAAAGAGATTAGTTATGATTTTCTTATTGTAGCTACTGGTCTTATGCTTAACTTTAAAGCTATTAAAGGTTTAACTGGTGAGATAACTTCTTGTAATCCAGATAATGCTGAAGCTAAAAAAACAGTTGGTAAAGATGGCGTTCATTCTATCTATTTTCAAGATGGTTCTGAAGCTACATGGGCAGGGATTGAAGAATTAATCGCTAAAGCTAAAAAATGGAAAAAAGGTGAACCTAAACTTCAAGCTGTATTTACTCACCCAAATACTCCTATTAAATGTGGTGGTGCTCCTAAAAAAATTATGTATCTAACACATGCTCAACTTGAAAAAGCTGGATGTAGAGATGCTGTTGAACTTACTTTTTATCCAAATGGTGGTAAAATGTTTGGTGTTCCAGAGTACCACGAAGCTATTGTAAACCAATTTAAAACTAGAGGTTTTAAATGGAATTATAAACATAACTTAATAGCAATAGATAAAGAAGCAAAAATGGCTACTTTTAACCATCACTGGACTGAAAAAGGTGCATGGGATGAAGATTTAGAAGAGTATGGAGTTGAACTAAAAAGTAAAGAGGTTCAAGTTAAATATGACTTTATCCATGTAACACCACCTATGAAAGCTCCAGATGTTGTTGCTCATTCTAAAGTTGGTTCATCTAAAGGATGGGTACCTGTTAAAAAAGAAACACTTCAACATGTAAAATACAAAAATGTATTTTCATTAGGTGATGTTGTTGCTGTTCCTATGGGTAAAACAGGTGGTTCTGCTCGTAAGCAATACAAAGTTGTTGTTAATAATGTTATCTCTGCAATGGAAGGTAATCAAAAAGCTATAGAAACAACTAATGCTAAATATGCTGGATATACAGTTTGTCCACTTATTACAAGTATTGGTACAGTTATGCTTGCTGAGTTTAACTGGACTAAAAAACCAACACCAATGGTTCCTCTTGATCCTACTCAAGAGAGATGGATTTGGTGGTTGTTAAAAGTTTACCTACTAAAACCAATGACTCAAATGGGTATGCTAAGTGGTAGAGCTTAATAAAATAATAAATTTAGGAGAATAAAATGATAAAACAAATAAGCACTCTTGCATTAGCTTCTTTAGCTTTTGTAGCTTTAACTGGTTGTAACGAGCAAAAAGCTCCAGAAGTTAAAACATATAAATATACTACTGTAGAAGTTTATGAAAAAAGTTGTATTAAATGTCATGGTGTTCATGGGCAAGGTAATCCTGCTAAACATACACCAGCATTAAATGATAGAACAGCAGGTGAAATGGCTGAAGATCTTTTTGATGTAAAAAATGGTGGAACAAATCAGTCTTCAGGTACTGAACACGATATTATGGAACATAATATGCAAAAACTTGTTGAAAAAGGTTACGATTACGATATAAATTCAATGGCTGAATATCTATCTAATCTATCTAAAAAGAAATAATTCTTATTTAAATTAATTAAAGGGAGTATATAAACTTACTCCCTTTTTTCATCTCTAATCTTTTATACGATATAATTTCATATAAAAAATTAGGATATAAGTTTGAATAGAAAAAAAGATCATGTATATGTGTGGCCTGTATATACGAGAATAATTCATTGGCTAATTGCTTCATCTTTTACAATTGCTTTCATCTTTTCACTAAAAGAAAACTTACTTAATCTTCATGTTGCTGTTGGTATTATTTTTGGACTTATGTTGGTTTATAGAATAATATGGGGATTTGTTGGTCCACAATATGCAAGATTTTCTACTTTTAAATTGTCATTAGATAAATTAAAATTTTACTTTGTTGAAAAAGTTCAAAACCGTTGGAGGGATATTTCAGCTGGACATAATCCAGCTTCAAGTTGGTTTACTATTATAGTTCTTGTTGTTGGTTCTATTATCTCTGTAAGTGGTCTTTTACTTTATGGGATTCAAGAGGGAAAAGGTTATCTTGGTTTTTTAAATGACACTTATTATATGCATATGGATACACTTTATACAATCCATACCTTAGCATCTTATACTCTTCTTGTTTGGGTTATTATCCATATATCTGGTGTACTTATAGAACAATTTTACCATAAAACCAATATGGCTCTTGCTATGATAACTGGTTACAAAAAAGCAAAAGGTGAAGACTCAGAAGTTGGAAAATTCAAAGGTGGACTAACTTATCTTTTTTTAATCATCTCGGTTATGGTATTTTTTGTTTCAACAGATGGAAGAAATAACCCTTTTGTAGTTAGTAAAGAGCAACCAAAAGATTATAAACATGAATCTTTTACTTACTATACTGAGTGTGGAGCTTGTCATAAACCTTATCCTCCATTTATGTTACCGAGTTCATCTTGGGAAAGAATTCAAGGAAGTTTGAGCAATCATTTTGGAGAAAAAATATCACCAAAAATGAAAAAAGGTGAAAATCGTATTTCATTAAATGACCAAACTGTTATTTTTAACTACTTGAAAAATAATAGTGCCGATAAAAGTACAAGAGAAATATCTGTAAAAGTTATGAAATCATTAAATGGAGCAAGAGGTAGAAAATCTATCACAAAAATAAAATATTGGAAAGATGTTCACTCCGATATACCTAGAGAAATATTTAAGTCTGAAAAGGTAAAAAGAAAATCAAATTGTTTCGCTTGTCATAAAAATTTTGATAAAGGGATGATGGAAGATATTGATATTCATATACCAAACAATAAGTAAAAATACTACTTTATTCTCTTAAATATAAGTTTGTATTATTAGCTTAATAAGATAAACTTATATTCTGCTTTACATAAATTATTTTAAATAAATATTTTTATTTTTTTTATTTTCTAATTCATATAGCTTAAATAAGTAAGGTTTATAAGTACTATAAGCATTTTTAACTTTATTTAAATAATAATAATTTCTTGTATTTGCATAATATAATATTATATATAGAATTTGTTAAAGTTATCTATAAGACTTATTAACCTATAATTGTAAATCTATGTTTTTTTGTTAAGAATAATTTAAGAAAATATTTTTAGTAAATTACTTTAGAATTTTATTAGGAGGTATTGCTTATGGAAGTTGAAATTTCAAGAAGAAAGTTTCTTCAAGGAACTGTAGCAATGAGTGTTGTTGGTGCAACAACAGCTACAAGTCTTTTATCAAATGAGCATGGTGGTGGTGCAAAACCAGGCGTAGTTTCATTTCATAATACAAAGACTGGGATAGGTAAGAGTCATGATGTTGCAACACTATGTGAAATGTGTGTTAACAAATGTGCAGCATTAGCAAGAGTTGAAAATGGAGTAGTTACAAAGTTAAACCCAAACCCATTGTTTCCAAAATCTAAAAATATGTTATGTGCTAGAGGGAATGCAGGGATTCAAGCACTTTATGACCCAGATAGACTTAAGTATCCTATGATTAGAATAGGAGAAAAAGGTGAGGGTAAATTTAAAAGAGTAACTTGGGATGAAGCTTATGAAGCTATCTTAAATGGTACAGATAAATTTCCAGGTCTTTCAAAAATTATGGATGAAGAACAAGATAACCGTTCTACTATGCTTTTTTGTGCTGGTGAAGGTATGGCTGAACATACATTTAAGCAATTTTATCAAGCATTTGGTTCTGGTAACTGGTTAAATCATGCTTCTATTTGTCTTCAAACAGTTGCATCTGGATATGGTGTTACTATGGGAACTTACCCACAAGCAGATTTAGAAAATGCTGAGTATGTAATTATGGCTGGGGCAAACAGAGCTGAAGCTATCGTTACTCCAGATACTATGGATGTATTTAAAAGAACAAAAGGTCGTGGAGCAAAATTAATTTGTGTTGACCCTCGTTTTACAAATACAGCTGCAAAATCAGATAAATGGTTAGCGATTAAACCAGGAACAGATTTAGCATTTGTTTTAGCTTTAACTTATGTAACTCTTACTGAAGGTTTACAAGATTCTAAATATATTAAAGAACATTTCAATGGTTATGCAGAGTACAAAAAAAGTGTACTTGACAATAAATATACTCCTGAATGGGCAGAGCCTATTACTGGAATTAAAGCAAAAGATATTTACCAAATAGCAAGAGATTTTGCAGCAGCAGCTCCAAAAGCAGTTTACTATCCTGGTAGAAGAAGTACTTTTGCTAAAAGTGATTTTCAACTTCGTCGTGCAATGGCAATATTTCAAGCACTTCATGGTGGTATAGATACTGAGGGTGGTTTAATCTTTGGTTCAAAGATAGCATTAAAACCACATGAGGGATTACAACCATTATATGAAAAAGCTAAAGCTAGAGCAGTTGTAAAAAGTACAGATAAAGAGGGTCATCAAGGTTATGATGATTGTGCTGTAGTTTCTGGTGGTGGTTCTTGGATAGGTTGGAGAAACCGTTTCTTAGAAGGTAAAATGCCATATAAAGTTAGAGGGATGTTTTGTTATAAGCATAACCCAATGATGAATATGCCAAACACTGCTAAAACTGCTGAAATGCTAAGAAAAATGGAACTTGTTGTAACTATAGATACAATGCCTAGTGATACAGTAATGTATGCTGATGTTGTTTTACCAGAGTGTACATATCTTGAAAGAACAGACCCAGTTAAAACATTTGGTGGTGTTGAACCTTCAATAGCTGTAAGAAATAAAGTTATTGACCCTATGTTTGAAACTAAACCTGTTATAGAGATACTAAAAGGTTTAACAACTAAGATTTCTAAGCCACTTTTTGAAATTTCTAAAAAGTATGATGAAGAGATTCAAGATGCTATTGAAGAAGATGGAGAAGAGGAAACTTATGCTGAATTTGATTTAACTTTACCATTCTTACATACACAAGAAGAACTAAATCATCATGCAGTTTCTATGTATGAGGGAGCAGCTGAACAACTTCATCATCATGGTGTATTTTATCCGAAACAAGATGAGTATTACAAACAACTTGCAGCGAATAAATTTCAATACTACCCTAAAAAGAAAAGAAGTTATAGTGTAAAAGGTGGTAAAGCAAAAACTCCATCTGGTAAGATTGAATGTGTAATCGCTTCATTTGCTTCAAAAGGTATTGATCCTATGCCAGTATGGAGAGATGAATATGAATTTAGTGTACCTGCTGGTAAGTTTAAACTTTTAACAGGAAGACATGCACAATTTACTCAAAGTGGAACTTCTAACAATGCAATGCTTAGAGACCTTATGCCTGAGAATTTTATCTGGATAAATAGAAGAATCGCAGAACAAAAAGGTATTAAGTTTGCTGATATGATTGAAGTAAGTTCTAGTATTGGTAAAACACAATTAAAAGCATACCCAACAGAAAAAATTGCTCCAGATCAAGTTTTCTTTATCCATGGTTTTGGTGAAGAGAGTGAAGAGTTAACTTGGGCATATAAAAATGGTGGTAATGACAATAAAGTTATTGAAGATAACATTGAACCTGTTTATGGTGCAGCAGCTATGCATGAAACTAATGTTGAAATAAGAAAGGTGTAATTTATGGCTAGATATGGAATGGCACTTGATTACAAAAGTTGTATCAATTGTAAAGCATGTGAAGTAGCATGTAAAGAAGAAAACGGAATTCTTATGGGTGCTGACAAGCACCGTATTTGGGTTGGTAATGGTGAGATAGAGGGTCAATACCCTTTACTTGATATTACTTCAAATGCTTTTTATCCATCACAATGTCAACATTGTGATGAAGCTCCTTGTGAAGAGGTATGTCCAACTCATGCAACATATTATACTGAAGATGGTATCGTAAGAGTTGACCCTGAAAAGTGTATTTTATGTAGTTACTGTATGAATGCTTGTCCTTATGATGCAAGATATGTTGATGATAGAACAGTAACGGTTGATAAGTGTACTTTTTGTGCAGATACTAGGCTAGCTCGTGGTGAAACTACAACAGCTTGTCAAAATACTTGTCCTACAAAAGTAAGAATTTTTGGTGATCTTGATGATCCAAATAGTGAAATTAGTGAAGTACTAAGAGTTAGAGAACATTTTTCTTTAAAAGCTCATCTTGGTACTAAACCAAAATTATTTTATCTAACATAAGGGGTATAAAATGAAAATAGGTCCATTAAATATCCCTATTAGGGAAGATTTTTCTATCAAATCATTACTAAGTTTTGAAAAAACAGCTTCTAATATGTTACTTGCAGTTGTTATCTTAGCATTCTTAGCTATGTTTGTTGTTGGTGTTGCTACATACCTTATACATGGTCACCATGCTTATAATGTAACAAGAGAACATCCATGGGGATTATTAATCGCTGTATACATCTTCTTTGTTGTTAGTTCAACTGGTTTTTGTATAGTTGGTTCACTTGGTGATGTTTTTGGTTTTAAAGACTATATGATGATAAGTAAAAGAGCTATATTTGGTTCAATTGTAACTATCTTAGCTGGTTTTGCTGTTATCGCTTTTGAGATTGGGCATCCTGTAACTATGCTTATTTATAATGTTTTAAGTCCAGGTTTAACTTCTGCTATTTGGTGGATGGGTACTCTTTATGGGATTTACTTAACATTTATGATTATTGAGTTTTATTTCTTACTAAATAACGATATGAAAAAAGCTAAAATCTTTGGTCTTTCAGGTCTTTTAGTAGGTCTTGCAGCTCACTCAAACTTAGGTTCAGTTTTTGGTTTCTTAAATGCTAGACCAATTTCAAATGGTGTGTTTTATCCAACATACTTCATTTTAACTGCATTTATAACTGGTATATTTTTATCTTTTATCGTTATGGGATTTAGATATAAACTAGATTTTAATGCACAAACGAAAAAAATGTTAGAGGGATTAGCTAAAATTCAAGGTTTACTTATCTCAATCTTAATCTTTTTTGTAACTTGGAAAATGCTTACAGATGTATATGGTGGTATGCCAAATCGTGCAGAAGTTGCTGAACACATCTTCCACAGTTGGACATTTTGGGCAGAAGTTATTCTTGCTATGGTTATACCTTTATTTGTAATCCTTACAACTATGGGTAGAAAACCTGTTCTTATGTTTTGGGTATCTTTAAGTGGTATGGTTGGGATTTTCTTTATGAGATATAATCTTGTTCACGATACACAACTAAAACCTCTTCAAATGCTAAAAACTACAGAGTATCAACTAGCTCCTGAATGGATTCACTACTTCCCATCAACTACTGAGATGTTTATATCTCTAGGTGGTTTAGGTCTTTGTATGGCTATGTATTATGTAGGTACAAAAGCATTTAATCTTGATGAGGAACATCATTAAGATTATTTAAAATCTCCTTTATGGGGATTTTAAATATTTAAGTCTATTTTTGATATTATTTCCAAAAACAAGGAGATAATGTGCTTCCTATTAAACCATTAGCCACAATCAAATCACCATTTTGTTCACTTGAAAATATGCCTATTCAACCAAAGGGTGCAAAAGATATTTATGCAACGATAGAGTTTGATAAAAAATATCAAAAAGGACTAAAAGATTTAGATGGTTTTAGTCATGTTTATCTAATATATTATTTTCATAAAGTTGATAAATATGAATTAGAAGTTATCCCTTTTAACGATAAAACAAACACTTCAAGAGGTGTATTTTCCACAAGAACACCAATGCATCCAAATAATATAGGTTTAAGTGTAGTAGAATTAGTAAGTGTAAAAGAAAATATTGTAACCATAAAAGGTGTAGATATATTAGATGGTACACCACTTTTAGATATAAAACCATACATAGAGAATTTTGATAAAATAGATATATCAACAAAATCAGGTTGGATGCAATCAACAAAAGAAGAGATAGAAGAAAAAAGATCAGATAGTAGATTTATAAAGGAATAATAAATGTGTATGACAATTCACGATAAATACATAGACCCATTTACAGACTTTGGCTTCAAATGGCTATTTGGAACAGAAGAAAACAAAGCCTTACTTATCAGCTTCTTAAATGATTTGTTAGATATAGAAGATAAAATAATAGACATAGAGTACAGAAACCTAGAAAAATTAGGACTAAATATCATAGATAGAAAAGCTATTTTTGATGTATTTTGTACAGATGAAAAAAATAATCATTTTATAGTAGAGTTACAAAGAAGTAAACAAAAATACTTTAAAGATAGAAGCATCTACTACACAAGCTT
>CAZSWW010000030.1:0-10699 GCA_964611265.1 uncultured Sulfurimonas sp.
ACTACGAGTAATTGCAGATATACTCATAAAGATTATATTTAAAGTAGATATTTTTTTAGTTAATAGCATGTAAAATTATCATCTCTTAATCATTTTTTAGATAAAATCGTGTACAAAATTGATAAATTAAAGGCTTTTTATGTTTGGTATGGGTTTTACAGAGATATTAATTATTGCCGTTATCGCCATTTTATTTTTAGGACCAGATAAACTTCCTAGTGCGATGATAGAGATAGCTAAGTTTTTTCGTAATACAAAAAGAACTATTGGGGAAGTTAAAGATACATTAGAACAAGAGATGAATGTATCTGAGATAAAAGAGGAAGCATTAGCTTATAAAAAAGAGCTTTTAGATGCAAAAGAGAACATAGAAAGAACTACAGATATAAAAGCAAATCTAACTAACCTAACAGATGATTTTTTAGATGAAGATGCTTTAGTTGTTGAAGAAAAACTGGCTAAAGTTAAGCCAGAATCTGAAAAAGTAACTTTCGAGAAAAAAACAAAAAAATCAAAACAAGAGAATGAATATGTTTGATGAGTTAAGACCACACTTAGTAGAACTGAGAAAAAGACTTGGTATATCTGTTTTAAGTCTTATTAGTATGTTTTTTGTAATGTTTTACTTTCATGAGCCTATCTTAGAATGGATGGTAGAACCACTAAATACTGCACTTTTAGAAGTTGGTAAAAAGTCTGTTCATGCAGCAGATGGGATGATTACAACTTCTCAAGTTGGAGGGGCATTTTTTGTAGCTTTAAAGGTTTCATTTTTTGCAGCTATTGTTGGGGCATTGCCTATCATACTCTCTCAGATTTGGGCATTTATAGCACCTGGACTTTATGCTAATGAAAAGAAGATGATTATACCTTTTATAGTTGGTGGAACTACTATGTTTATAGTTGGTGTACTCTTTGCTTACTATATAGTGACCCCTTTTGGATTTGATTTTCTTATAACCTTTGGTAGTTTTAAGTTTACTCCACTTATCAACATAGAGGATTATGTAGGCTTTTTTACTAAGATTATGTTTGGTTTTGGTATAGCTTTTGAACTTCCTATATTTGCTTACTTTTTAGCATTACTTGGGTTAGTAAATGATAGACAGATGATAGACTTCTTTAAGTATGCAGTTATCATCATCTTTATAGTAGCTGCACTTTTAACACCACCAGATGTTTTAACTCAACTTCTTATGGCTGGTCCACTTATCATCCTTTATGGTTTTTCTATACTTATAGTTAAGATGGTAAATCCTGCACCAAAAGAGGAAGATGAAGAGGAACTAAAAGATGAGGATGCTGATGTTTTAAAAGAAGCATTAGGATTAGAGGACAAAAGTGACAAATAAAGAGTTACTAACATCTAGCTATGATTTCACACTTCCTAGTGAACTTATAGCTACTCACCCAGCAAACCCACGAGACCATGCAAAACTTCTTGTTTATGATAGAAAAACAGATACTATCACACATACATATTTTTATGAGTTTGAAAAGTATATCCCTAAAAACTGTGCTTTAATCTTTAACGATACTAAAGTTATAAAAGCAAGAATCTTTGGTAAAAAAGCAACAGGTGGTAAGATAGAACTACTTATAAACAGAGCATTAGATGCTTACGATGTAAATGTTTATATAAGAGGTAAAGTAAAAGTTGATACTAAGATTTACTTTGATGAAGATTTAGTAGCAAAAGTAACTGAACTAAATGAAGATGGTAGTCGTTTAGTAAATTTTTATAAAGATGATGTAAAGTTGAGATTTGAAGATGTTTTACCTATTATAGACAAAATTGGTCACATCCCATTACCACCATATATACAAAGGGAAGATAACGAAGAGGATGCAAACGAGTATCAAAGTGTTTTTGCTCAAAAAGAGGGTGCAGTAGCAGCCCCAACAGCATCGTTGCATTTTACAGATGAGCAACATAAAAGAGTTTGTAAAAACCATGTTCATGGCTTTGTAACTCTTCATGTTGGAAGTGGTACTTTTAAACCTGTAGAGGTTCAAACCATAACCGACCACCCTATGCACTCTGAGTATTATGACATCTCAGATGATGCTAAAAAGATACTCGATGGAGATATACCTATACTAAGTGTTGGTACAACTTCTACAAGAACAGTTGAGTTTTATGCTAGACATAAAGAGCAACAAAGGGGAGAAGCAAATCTTTTCTTGCATCCAAATAACAAACCATTAAGAGTAAACCATTTACTTACTAACTTTCACTTACCAAAGTCAACACTTTTGATGCTCGTTGCATCTTTTGTAGGCTTAGAAAAAACACAAGAACTTTATAAAGAAGCTATAAAACATAATTACCGTTTTTACTCTTATGGTGATGCTATGCTCATCATATAAGTGTAAATTTAGTTAATTATTTTTTAAAAAATTTTATACTTTCACTACACATCACAAGTCCAAAAGATGCTGTAACACCCATAAAACTACCTTTTTCTTTTGTAACAACTTGTTCATCTGAAAATATAACTTTATACTTTTTATTAAAGCCCCGTTTTTTCAACTCGCTTCTTATCTTTGAACCAAATTTATCACCATGACTTTTCCAAATATCATCTACTTTTATGTAGGTTGGGTCTAGTCGTTTTGCACTTCCAAATGATGATATAAGTTTTTTGTAGCACTTTTGGGCTAATGCAAGTTTTGCAAGTCTGTCATCTATAGCATCTAGAACTAAGTCAAACTCACTAAAATCAAACTCTTTTACCCACTCTTCATCTATGCGTTTGTTTATGATGGTTATCTCTGGATAATGTTTTTTTAACGATTCTACTTTATTTTCTCCAAGATGCATCTCTGAGTGCATCTGACGGTTTTGGTTAGTTTCATCAAACTCATCAAAATCTACTATAGTGATAGCAGTTACACCACTTCTGTACAAACAATCCAAACAAAAACTACCAACACCACCAACACCGAAGAGTATAACTTTAGCATCTTGTAGTTTTGTAAAATCATCATTTAAAAGTTGTTTTACCCTTTCGTATCTCATAGCCACTTTTTCAATCTATCCATACTATTATAAGCACTCATATCTAACATAATTGGTGTTATAGAGATATGACCTGCTTCTATAGCTTCATAATCACTCATGCCATCAACTCCATCACGAGGTGAAAAAGCCAAAGGGTGTAAACCTAGCCAATAGTACTCTTCACCTCTAGGGTTTCTATGAAGATGCGAATCATTTGCATAGTGTCTATAACCTGCATAGGTTACTTTTATATCTGCTTCTTGCTTTTGTGCTGGTATGTTGATGTTTAAAAGTTCTCTTGGTGGCAATGGAAATGAGCCATTTTTTATCTTTGAAACTATCTCTTTTATAGTTTTAGATGCTAGTGAAAAGTCACCATTTGGATTTGTAAAATCCATAACTTGACTTATAGCTATAGATGGAACATCGTGAAGTACACCCTCCATCGCACCTGCTACTGTACCTGAGTAAGTTATATCTTCCCCCATATTTGAGCCACGATTTATGCCACTTACTAACAAGTCTGGCTTTGCATCTTCAAACATAGTGCTAAGTGATAGGTAAACACAATCAGCAGGTGTACCATCATCAAGCTTATAAAAATCATCCCCAACACTTACAAACCTTAAAGGTCTAGTTAGTGTTAGAGAGTGACCACAAGCTGATTTTTCATTTGCAGGAGCAACTACTGTAATCTCAACATCTTTTAATTCTGTTAGTGCTTTTACTAAACTTAAAAGACCTTTTGCCTCATATCCATCGTCGTTTGTTATTAGTATTTTATATATTCTTTTCATGATATGGGTATTATAGCATTGAAATTATTTATGCCCTCTTACTTATCTTCTAAATTTTTTACTTTTAAAAGTATATGAATATTTTTTATAAAATCTATGTTTATAAGGTATCTGTCTTTATTTTTAAGTGTTGTTTTATAGACTTTAAAAACTTCGATTTCACCTAAAAAATCTACATCAAACTCACTGTTTGGTTCTATATCGTAACTATTTAGCATCTTTAATGATTCTAGTCTATAAAGTTTTTTATCTTTTACTATGTATGTTATATAAGGGTTAAACCTTTGGTGGATGGAGTTTGAACTTTGTAGGTAAACAAAATCTTCACCTTTTTGTATGTTTTTTATATGTATAGAGTCTTTTTGAGCTAGCAAGAAATCATAGTAGATAACTTTTTTTATCTTTTGAACATCTATGATTTTTTTAGATTCTTCTTTAAAGATGGAGTTTGATTGGTTTAACATAGCATAACTTTTATACAAAAAAATCATAATCATAGATAGTATAGTGATAGATACTAAAAGTTCTATAAGTGTAAAAGCTTTTCTCATTGTTGCATCTTTAGTCTGTATATTTTTGTAGAAAAATCATCTGTTTTTAGTAAACTCTCACCTATCTCTACTACCATAGATGAACTCTCATTTTCATCTTCTCTTAGGTCAATAGTTTCAATCTCTCGGTAGATAACTTTAGCTTTTATATCTTTAAGTCTTTTTCTAAGTTTATCATCTACATCAAACTCTTTTACTAAGGCATCTAACCTTATGCTTTTATCTTCATAGCCATAATCATCATTTGAGATAAGTAGTGATATATACTGAGTAGAGTTGCTTTGTTGTTTTAGTAGGTTTAGTATATATGAACTGTTTGACTTCATCTCAAGAAGAGCCATTATGACTATAGATATAATCATAACAGATACCATAACTTCTATAAGTGTAAAAGCTTTTTTAGTTGGCATCTATAAACCTATACGGATAGCTTCTTCTAGTGAAGTTTCACCCTTTTTTAACATATCTAAAAGTTGTGTAGATATAGTTTTTAAACCATTTTTTTCTAACTCTGTTTTTATAGTATGCTCATCTGTTGTTGTTTTTAGTATATCTTTTACATTGTCATCCATAACTAACAATTCACCAACACTACGGCGACCCACATAGCCACTATGTCCACACTCTTTGCATCCATTTGCTTTATAAAGTTTTGAGATGTTGTAGTCATTTGCAAACTCCTCTGCTACTGTATCTTCCACTTTACATTTAGAACATAAAACTCTTACAAGCCTTTGTGCCAATATACCCAAAAGTGCAGATGAGATTAAAAAAGGTTCTATCTTCATATCTGCTAGTCTCGATATAGTAGCTGATGCTGAGTTTGTGTGTAGAGTTGAAAATACTAGATGCCCTGTAAGTGCAGCACGAACAGCTATAGAAGCTGTTTCTTCATCACGGATTTCACCTATCATTATGACATCTGGGTCTTGTCTTAGTATAGAGCGAAGAGCAGATGCAAATGTTAAACCCGTTTTTTCATTTACCTGTATTTGGGAGATATTGTCAGATTTGTACTCAACTGGGTCTTCAACTGTTAAAAGGTTCTTGTGTGGTTCTTCAACCTCTCTTAAAAAAGAGTGCAGGGATGTTGTCTTACCACTACCAGTTGGACCAGTTACAAGTATGATGCCATGAGATTTTTGAAGTAGTTTTTTTACATCATCTATAAGTGTGTTATCAAAACCTAACTCATCTATAGCTGGTATCTGAGAACTTTGCATAAGTAGCCTCATAACAACTCTCTCACCATAAAATGTTGGTAAGATAGAGACACGAACATCTAGTGTTTCACCAGATATTTTTACCTGAGTTCTACCATCTTGTGGGATTCTTTTTTCAGATATATCAAGATTTGAGATAACTTTTATACGACTTATTATGAGGGATACCACTTTTTTATCTAAGTCTGCATTTTTGATAAGCATCCCATCTATACGGAAACGAACTTCACCTTTGTTTTCTCTTACTTCTATGTGTATATCTGAAGCTCGTTTTTTTATAGCTTGGTAAAACAAAGCATTTACAAACTTGATGATAGGGGCTGATTCTTCAGAGTTTAAAATGTCTGATGAGGTTCTTAAAAAGTCAGTTAATGATAACTCCTCATCATTTGCATCTTCATAGTTCTCCTCTTGCATACTCTCCATAGTCTTATCGTTGCGAAGTTCTAAAAATCTGTTATATAACCTATCATAAGAGTCTGTATCTAACATACGAAATGGGTATTTAGTTGTTAGTTTAGTGTAGTAATTACTAGCTTCTACTATATGGTTATCATCAACACAAGCACAAACTTCATCATCTACCTTAGTAAAAAGTAAAAAGTTTTTTACATTTAACTCTGTAGATAATTCAGATGGTTCAAAAACTTCAAGATTTAAGTTATGTAGTGGTTCTAAATCTATCATCTTTTAGTTCTCTTTTTGGTTTTTGATTTTTTCAAAAACTTCTTTGTTATAAGATTTTTGAAGATTTTTTAAAGCACCCAAATCTTTTTGTAGTTTTGATAACTCTTCACTTTTATCTATGATGTATGGTGTTAGTATAACTACAAGATTATCTTGTTCATCTGTTGTACTTGAAGATGAAAACAAAGCACTACCTAAAAGTGGTATATCACCTAAAAGTGGAACTTTGTTTTTTGCTTCTCTGTTGTAGTTTTTAACTAAACCACCTATGATTATACTCTCACCATGACGAAGTATAGCTTGTGTTTTTACCTCTTGTTTTGATGTTACTGGTTGGTTTGTTGCATTGTTTGCACCATCATCTAATATGTTTTCTAAGATAACTTCAACATCTAGTGTTACTTTATCTACTGATGAAACACGAGGTTTTATCTTTAGAGTTAAACCTACATCTTCCCTTTTATACGATGAGGTTGTTTGACCAGAGATAGCAGTTTGACCAGAAGATACAGAGATAGTTTTACCTACATATATAGAAGATTCACGGTTGTTTACACATAGTATAGATGGGTTAGAGATAGACTTAGAAGCACCATTTTCTTGTAAAAAGTCTATGGTTGCACCAAGAGCTAAAGAACTCTTAGCACTCTCCCCTATATCTCCTAAGTAGCTTAAAACTGCATTTGATGCAGAAGCTGTTAGTCCAGCATCCCCAAAGTTTGCACTCATAGCATATAAACCAGATGAAGATATATCACCACCAGAAAAACCGTACTTTATACCTAACTCTTCTGAGTTGTTGTTGTTTATCTCTACTATTCTAGCTTGAACATATACTTGGTACTTCTCTTTATCTAACTCATCTATGATAAGTTTTATACCCTTTATAACATTTGGTTCACCCATAACTATGATGGAGTTTATCTCCTCATTAAAAGATACATTTGGTTTTAGAGATGGGTCTGCAAACTTTTGGTTTTTGATAATCTCATTTAGACTTTTTATAACAGAAGATGCACTAGAATTTTTAAGTTCAAAGATTTGTACTGTTTTGTTTACATTTGATGCTACATCTAGTTTTTTTATAAGTTTTTCTATCTTTTGTAAGTTTTTCTTTTGACCAACAAGAACTATACTATTTGTGTTTTCATCTAAAATGATTTGAACTTTTTGTGATTGAACTTTTTGGTTAAATAGTGATTTTGAGAGGGTGTCTAGTTTTGTTTTTAGTTTTTTAGCTTCTGCATTTTTAATGGCTACTATCAAGATAGTAGCTTGTTCTATAGATGTGATCTCTTTTATAACTTTTTTTATGGTTCTTATGTTTGCTGGGTAGTCAGTTATAAGAAGGGAGTTAGAGTCTTTTATAGTTACAAGTTTAGCAGTTTTAGAGATAAGGTGTCTAACTTTTGAAGCTACTATATCTATGTTTGTTTTCTCTAGCGAGATGGACTGTGTAACCATCATAGAACCACTTACATCTTTATACTTAGATATAACTTTTGTGTTATGCTTTGCAACTTCACTTGAGCGAACCACCTCTAAGATAGAACCGTTTTGTATAAGTGTGTAGCCTTTTGACTCTAGTACAGAAACAAGAATGTTTATAAGTTCATCATCATAAACTGGTGCTGTACTTACAAAGTTTACAACACCATTTATCTTATGGTTTAGCAGTATATTTTTGTTGGTAACTTTAGATACTAACTTTACAAAGTCAGTTATTTTCAAGTCTGAAAAATTAACATTTACTCTCTCTTTTGCTGATAACACTAAAACTAAACTACATACTAAAACTACTAATCTAATCAATCTCATATACTAACTCCACCTCTTTATGATCTCTTATCACTACTATCTCCATAGTGGTGATATTTTTTATATCTTTATATATCTTCATAACATTCTTTAATGACTTTAGACTGATGTTATTTGCTTTTATGATAACATCACCTTTTTTTAGACCTAAAGCATCTATCTTTGAGCCTTTTTTAATCATAGTTACTTTAAAACCTTTTGGGTTTTCAACTCTTTTTAAACCTATATCTCTCCATACCTCTTTTGGATGTGAAGTATAGTAGTTTATATCACTTTTAGCTACTTTAGTTTGTTTAAAAACTTCATCTTCTTTAGGTTTTATCTTAGATATAAAACTGTTGCTTGTTTTAGCTGTTTTCATCTTTAAAATATACTCTTTTGAATTTTTAACAAGTATAACACCATTGGTTAGTATACTTTTAAGTGTATAACCTTTATACTCATCACCTATAGATAGTATGGTTGTATTTTTTGGAGATGATTTTAAAGCTATGATAGCATAGCCACTAGAACTATTTCCAAATAATCCCTTTAAAATCATACTTGTTAAAACGGTTGTATTTGTAGTATGGACTACATTGTTAGTCTCTTTTTTAGAGTTATCTAACATATTTTTAAAATCAACTCTATGGTATTTTGGTGTATAGTCATTTTGCATCTTTTGTTCTACACCATCACTCGGTAAAAAGTACAAAAATACTAAAGATATAAACTTGGCTACACTAAGTAGTATAAATATTTTAATTGAAAGTTGTATCATAGCTATATGTTCCATCTTGATTTTTTTCTAAAAACTTAAGCGTTTTTTTGTATCTTTTTAGCATCATCTTAGATGGTTTTACTTTTATAGAGATTTTTTTATCTAAAAGGTTTATATAACCATTTGCCACCCCAAAATCTCCGTTTGAGACTACAGTTAAGTTTAATGGGTTAAATATACTATATGTTGCATTTATATTTTTTATATCTATGGGTAAGAAAGATTTAGATAGAGTGGAGAGTTTTATACCACTTATATCTAGTGAATTATAAACTAAAAATGTACTTAACTCCATCTTAGTAACTTCTGCACTTTGTATGGAGTTAAAGTATATTTTAGCATCCTTTAACTCTAAGTAAAAACCACTCTCTTTTATAACTTCATCAGATACAACTAAGTTGTAGTTTTGTAGTTTACTCTCTAAAAGATAGTAAAGGTTTGTTTTTGGTATAAAAAAAGTTAATGCTAAGATGAAAAAAACCATCAAACCAAATATTTTAGATAACTTTACCATTTTATCTCCACTTTTATACTTGCTGTTTTTTCATCTAGTTTTTTGATGTTTAAGCTAGATATGTTAAATGTGTTGTTTAAGAGTTTACCCATAAGGTAGTTTAGTGATTGTTTGTTTATAGACTCTGCCTCTAGTACAACTTTGGAACTTTTTACATCTTTTGTAACCTCTGCTTTTTTTACAAGTGGGTAGTTTAAAATCTTGTTAAGCTTTTTAAGTGTTTTAGTTTTATCTTTGTATGTACTTTTTAAAGCATCTAGTTTTATAGCTATTTGAGAAGTTTTTTTGTAACTATCTTTCTCCTCTACAAGTTCCTCTTTAGCATCACTTAGTTTAAAACTAAAAAATAAAAACAAAACAACTATAAGTGCGATTATCTGTATAGGGTTTATACGATTCATAATTTAAACTCCACTGACAAAGTGTCATTTTTTAAACTTGTTGATAGATCTATATGCTTATCTTTAAACTGTTTTTTGATGCTACTATATGCTTTTTTATCAACACCGTTAAACAAAGCAGTTAGTTTTTTACTGTTTGACTTTAGTAAAGTTAAGGTTACATCAGTTGGTAGTTTGAGTGATAAAACACTTGCTATATATGTTCTAAGATTTGTTTGTTTAGTGTTTATTTTTTCATACTGTTTTAACATCGATTTGTTTTGCATCATAGTTGGTTTTAGAGAGTATGTTTGAAAAACTTCATCTTTCATCTTTGTGATTTTATCTACATTTTTTACTGTTATAATATACTCAAACAACACTAAAAAAGTAAAAAGCATAGATACACCAAGGAGGGTATATAGAGTTTTTTCATCTACTATATGGTTGTATTGTTTTATATCTATATGGTTTTTAGATAGCTTTAAATCACCAAGATGAAGTTGCCCACTCTCTTTTATCCAACAACATGGAAGTAAAACTACAATCCCATCTTTTACATAGATGCTTTGTGTTTTGTTTATCTTCATCGCTCCACTAATGTTTGCGAGTTCACTCTGTGCAAAATATATATGGTTTACTTGAGATGGGTTTAGACCTTTTTGTTCTATAAGTTCTAAAATCTTTTTATCTTCATAAGCAAACACAAAAAAATCATCATAACTTTTATATACATCATAACTATACACACCATCAGGAAGTATATCTTCAAAGATAGATTTTAAAAGTGGTTTTACCTCTCTTACACTTTTAACAGGTAGTTTTATCTTTTTTACCCAGTATAAAGATGGAGATAAGATTATATTTACTTTATCTGTTGTGTTAAAATTGTTAGATTCTATGTCTAAAAATATTGTATCTATTTTGTTGTCAAATTTTGAAAACAAATTAACCCTTTTTTATTA
>CAZSWW010000031.1:0-10605 GCA_964611265.1 uncultured Sulfurimonas sp.
GATGCTATAAAAGCAGTAAAAACTATCTCTGCACATATCTTTTGTTGAGGGGTCATATCTCCAAGTTTTTCATGCATCTTTGCTATAGCACCGTTTGCATAGTCTAAATCATTGTCTTTTATCATCTCACTAAACATAGAACCTATAACCACTGTGTCTTGGCATCCATTTGTAGCATATCTAACATCTTTTACTATACCATTATCTAAAATCGTATAAAAGATTACATACTCTTTAGTTTTTTCATCAAGTGCTACTCCTATACAACTCGGGTTTTCAAGTTTTCCATAGTTTTTTGGATTCATAAGGTGTTCTAGCGTTTCTGAACTCATCCCCTCTGGCATTTTTACATTTTCAAACATTATCAATCCTTATTTTAATTACAGTATTTTATAGTTTAATATTTAATTTTAGCTAAATAAAGTCCATTACTAGAAGCTGGTTTGATTTTATGGTTTTTTTTACATTGAAGTTGTTGAACAATCTCTTCTTGATTTTGATTTAAAATAGATGCTACCATAAGCCTTATCTGACTTCTTAAAAACCCATTTGCTTCAAAATTTAAGATAATATAGCCATTATATTTGTAAGCAAATGCTTTATATATAACTCTAGTGGTAGAGTTTACATCACTACCTGTTTTCATAAAAAACTTAAAATTATGTTCCCCTATAAATAGTTTTATATTATCTTGAATTTGGTTAAAATCAATATCATCTAAAAAAGTTATAAAATTATTTTCAAAAGGGTTTGATTTTGCATTTTTGATGATATATCGATAAACCCTTTTTTTAGCATCGTATCTTGCATGAAAATCATCCTTTTCTTTTTTAATTTTTACTATGGCTATAGCAGGTGGTAGCATAGAGTTTAGAACTCTTTTTAGTTTAGTTAAGTCTGACCAAAAAGGGGGTAGGTCTATATGGCAAACTTGACCTGTTGCATGAACACCTTTGTCTGTTCTTCCACTTGCTACTATCTTAGAATCTATATTTATCTGTAGTAATACTTTTTCAATAGTACCGATTATAGTGTTGCTAGTCTCTTTTTGTTGTTGAGAACCTAAAAAATCAGTACCATTATAAGCGATAGTTAATGAGCATCTCATAGATATATATTATATAAAAGACTAGCCCATATTATTACAAATAGTCCGATACTTAAAAATACAATAGTGCTACCAACATCTTTAGCTCTTTTTGCCATCTCATGATGCTCTAGTGTTACCAAATCCACAACTCTTTCGATAGAACTATTGATAGTTTCAGCTATAAGTACACCCATTAGTGTGATAAAAAGTAAAGATTTTTCGATGATACTTGCATCTAAAAATAAGATAAAAGGTATTAGTACAAGTGATAAAATCACCTCTATCTTAAAAGAACTTTCATGTTCTAAAATATCTTTTAATCCAGCTAAAGCGTAAGATGTGTTTTTAAATAGGTTGTATTTTGGTTGATTTCTCAATTTTAATTCCTTTTGTTTAAACCCAAATTATGCAATAGAAATAAAAAATTATACTCTATCATTGCAATCAAGTGGCATTCATTAAAAATCTACACCACCAATAAGGTGGCTTAAAATTTTTACTAAACACCCCTTAATTACAAGCATAGGTAAATTTTATAAATTCCTACTGCATAATTTGGGTTAAAATGTCTAAATTTGCATCATAGACATTAGTTTTAACATCAAATATATGAAGTAATGTATGAACCTGAGTTCGACAATAAAAACACCCAAATATAGGGCAACTAAACGGCAATCTTTTAAAAATTATCCTCTCAACTTAGCTACGGCTAGGTTTTTCGAGTATATTTTTTTAGCATATTGTGATATATTTTTTTGTTTATTGAACTCTAAAGATTATTTATTTTAAGAATTATATCTAAAGTATTTTAAAATTTAGCAATAACTTTTTTTAGATAAGTTATGTAAGATAAAAGACTAAATGATACAAGAACTAAAGGAATTGTATAGTAACCAATACTTTTATAAAGCCCAATAGTTAAACCATAGTAGAGTATAATAGTTAAAAATAAAAATAGATATATTTTACTTTTTTGATGCCTAACATGAACTATACCAAATGATAAACTTAATAAAATAACACTAACTGGAAACAAACATAAAACACTATATATGATGGTCCATTTCTTCTTTTTCTTTTTGTTTATATCTGAGAACCAATATTCTAATGGAGACTCATATTTTATAAGTTTAGTTGAAAGTGAATCGTTGATATACATAGCTTTAAAATCTAACTGAGAAAATCTTTCTTTCGAGTAAGTGTAGGCTTGACCATCAGAAAGTTTCATTTTTAAAATATTTGAATCACTTAAAATCTCAGCAGTTTTTGAGATGATGATAACTTCCTCTTTTTTATCTTTTTTAAATAAAAATACATCTGAGTATGATTTTTTGTCATTATCTTTACCAACATATAGCAACCATTTTCCAAATTTATGCCCATACTCAGATGCAGAAAGGTTAAACTTTGCTTCACTTTTTTTGTTTTGTATGAAGTTTTTTGAAAGTATAGTAGTATGTGGAATAATCACAAACGATATAATAAAAAGTAGTAAAGACAACATCAAGGCAGGTTTTAAGAGTATTTTTAAAATCTTTGATGGGTGTATCCCTAAAGAAAAAAGTATTATCATCTCATTATCGTTAGATAACTTATATAGTGATAGTGCAGATGCTACAAAAAACGATATAGGTAGAGTATAAAAAAGTAAATTAGGTAAGATAAATATATAGAGTTTAAGCATCTCCATAATACTAAGTTGGATAATAGCAGTATATGTAGCTAGTTTTATCATAAAGATAACAGTTGCTATAGCAAAAAGAGGCATAAATATAGAAAAAAACAGTACAGAAAGGTTTTTGATGATGTAGATTTGGAGTTGTTTCATCTAGTAGTTTGCCTCGATATAAGCTAAAATAGGGCTATCATAAATATAAACTATAAATGTAGCAAGTGCTAAAAATGGTACAAAAGGTACTCTTTGTTCCTCTGCTGAACGGTTTCTAAGTAAAAGCATAACAGGTAAAGCTAAAACAGAAGATAAAAAGACAGCTACAAGAGTTAGTTTTAGACCTAGTAATGCACCCATAGTAGCACCAACCATGATATCACCTTCACCCATAGCTTCTATAAATGGTGTTCTATCGTAGTGTTTGTTCCAAGAGGTTCTTGTTTTTAAACCAGCTCTAAATATAGAAGAGGTTAAGTAGTAAGATAGTGCAAACCTAAGTAGAGTAAATCCACCAGCAAAAAGTAGTGCATTTTCAAAGTTTAGGAGAAATCCTTCTATACTCCAAGCCCCAAATACAGCAAAAACTATAGCCAAAAGGTTTAAAGAATCTGGCACCATTTTGTACTTAAAATCTATGATAGATAGTGCTAAGAGTGTTAAAAAACTAAAACCTATCATAAGTTGTGCAAAACCTAAGCCGAGTTTAGATGCAAGAGTTAGAAAGATAACACCTGAGAGTAACTCTATAAGTGGGTATTGAAAAGAGATTTTACTTTTACAGTATGAACATTTTCCACCTAAAAATATCCAAGATAGTAGTGGTATGTTATGCCATGGTTTTAAAGGTGTGTGACAAGTTGTACAGTGTGAAGAGTTAGAAACTACACTTTCACCCTTTGGAATCCTAAGAATTACTACATTTAGAAATGAACCAAATACAATCCCAAAGATTAAAGCTAAAACTAATTCCATTATTTAAGACCACCAAATCTTCTTTCCACTTGTGTAAAATCATTGATGATATTTTCTAAATGCTCAGTTGTAAAATCTGGCCATAAAACTTTTGTAAAACTAAGTTCAGCATAAGCTAGTTGCCAAAGTAGATAGTTAGAGATACGACAATCTCCACCAGTTCTTATGAGTAGATCAACATCATCTTTACAGTCAAGTTCATTTGAAAGCATCTCTTCTGTTATCTCATCAGGATGATTTTTTAACTTATTTACAGCTCTTATAATCTCATTTTTTGCACCATAATTTAAAGCTAGTGACTGTATAAGTCCATCACAATGTGCAGTCTTTTCTTTTACATCTTGTATAGTGTTTTGTAAAGATTTTGAAAAACCACTCAAATCACCGATAGGTTCAAAACGAACATTATTTTCAAGATAAACTGGTAGCTCTTTTTTTAAGTATCTATCCATAAGTTTCATTAAAAATTCAACTTCTAAACGGGGTCTTTTCCAGTTCTCAGTAGAAAAAGCATAAAGTGTTAATCTTTGTATATCTTTATGGTCTGAACAGTAAGTTGTTATCTTTTTTACAATCTCAGCACCAACCTCATGCCCTTTAACCCTTTTTTTCCCTTGTAGTTCAGCCCATCTACCGTTGCCATCCATAATAATAGCTATATGTTTTAGTTTATTCATCATAATATCTTTGCATAGTTTAGTATCTCAAAAGCAAGTGAAAGTTTATCTTTTTCTGGTATAGATTTTACATCTTTTGTGGTTATAAATTCTACTTTATTTGTGTTTGAACCAAAACTAGAAGAATCTTTTAGGATGTTTAAACAAACTGCATCTAGTTTTTTTCTCTCTAACATATTTGTAGCATTTTTAAGTGCATTGTCTTCATCCATCTCAGCTTTAAACCCTATGGTTGTGATGTCATCTTTGTTGATAGAGTTTAAAATATCTATGTTTTGTTTTAGGCTTAGGTTAAAACTATCACCTAAAGAATCTTTTTTAAGTTTACCATTTTGAGTAAACTCTGGCACATAGTCACTAACAGCTGCAGCCATAAAAAGATATGGTTTTTTTTGTATAAGTTGTATATGCTCATCACTCATCAAACTAGCTTTAGAAAGCTTCCCTTTTTTTGCTATACGGATAGAGTCGTTAAGATACTCAAACATCTCTTGTGAGTCTTCTACCTCTATAGTATGTATATCTTTTGGTAAAGTTGATGGAAATTTAGTAGAGATAAGATTTACATCAGCCCCTAAACAATAAAGTGCAGTAGTAAGTGCAGATGCCATCTTTCCACTAGAAAAGTTTGAAATGTAGCGAACATCATCTATCTTCTCAATAGTTCCACCACCTGTAACCATAACCATTCTATCTTTATAAAACTCATCACTAAGAAGTTCTCGAGTAGTCTTAAAAAATATATCTATAGGTTCAGCCATAGCCCCATCACCAGCAGTTTTACAAGCTAACTCTTTTACTTGTGTATCTACCACTTCATAGTTAGCGATGCTTAGCATCTTTAGGTTTGCTTTTGTTATGGGATTATTTAGCATATGGGTATTTGCTGATGGTGCGATTATCTTTTTATAAGGATATGCTAATGCACATTGAAGCAAAATGTTGTCAGATATAGCATTTGCAAGTTTTGCTATGGTGTTAGCCGTGCAGGGTGCTAAAACAAATATGTCAGCCCACTGAGTTGTCTTTATATGGTTATGCTCATCTACCCATGATTCGTTAGTATCATCTAAAACTTTGTTTGATGTAAGTGTCTCAAAACTAAGAGGTGTTACAAACTTTTTAGAAGCATCGCTCATAACAACTTTAACATCAGCCCCAGCTTTCACAAACAATCTTACAAGTTCTAGTGATTTATATACAGCGATAGAACCAGTCACACCTAAAAGAATCTTTTTGTTTTTTAGCAAATCTGCTGGAATAAGCATAACTATCCTATAAATTTTTTTGAAATTATAGCCAATATTTTATAATTTAATACTTATCTTATCTGTAAATTAATTTTTAATGTTATATAAAGTTTTCTTTTTTAATTTGCTTATGTTTATTCTTATTTATATAAATAAAGTATAATTACAAAAATTAATATAAAGAGATGATGTGAAAAAAATATTGATATTATTATTTGTAACTATTGCACTTTATGCAATGCCAAAGTTTTTGATGCCTGAAGAAGCATTTATACCATCTGCCAAGTTAAATGATGCTATGCAGATAGAGGCTAAGATAGAGTTAGCAAAAGATATTTATGTTTATGTAGATAAAGTAAAGATAAAGTTGGATGAAAGTAGTGATATAGGGATAAAAAGTATAAAATCACCAAAAGGTGTTGAGCATTTTGAGGAGATGGTTTACTTAAAATCCCCATCTTTTTTGATTGATTTGGTAAATAAGACAGATGAAAAAGATGTTAAAATCATTAAGTTTACTATATCTTACCAAGGATGTTCAGAACAAGGGCTTTGTTATGAACCACTTGAAAAAACTTTCTTTTTCAATGTAGATAGATCAAAACTTAAATCAGAGATAAAAAAAGAGGTAGTAAAAGGGGAGTTATCAGAAACAGATGCTATAGCAAATACTATTAAATCTGGAAGTATCATAGTGATACTTATGACATTTTTTGGCTTTGGTCTTTTACTATCTTTAACACCATGTGTATTTCCTATGATACCTATCATCTCAGGGCTTATCATCTCTCAAGGTAGGGGAATTACTACTAAAAAAGCATTTTTCTTATCGGTTATCTATGTTTTAGCAATGGCTGTTGCTTATACTATAGCAGGGGTTTTAGCAGGTCTTTTTGGTGCAAATCTACAAGCTACACTTCAAAACCCATGGGTTATATACTCTTTTTCAGCAGTTTTTGTAGCTTTAGCTATGAGTATGTTTGGTTACTATGAACTAAAACTTCCTGATTCTTTTGTATCAAAGATAAGTTCTAGTTCACATGGTAGTGGTGTAGTTGGTGTTGCTATTATGGGATTTTTATCTGCACTTATCGTTGGTCCATGTGTGGCTGCACCTCTTGCTGGTGCATTGGTTTACATAGGTCAAACGGGGGATGCTGTTCTTGGTGGGATGGCACTTTTTTCTATGAGTATTGGTATGGGTATACCACTTATAGTAGTTGGTGTTAGTGCTGGTAAGTTTATGCCAAGACCAGGGGCTTGGATGACTATGGTTTCTGCTATTTTTGGTGTTATGATGCTTGTTGTAGCTATATGGATGCTAGAAAAAGTAGTTGAGAGTTATATAACTATGATGCTTTATTCATTTGTTGGGTTAGGTTTTGCTATTTATCTTGGTGTATTTGAAAAAGAAAATCATCTGTTTAAAAAGAGTTTAGCTATTATCTTGTTTATATACTCTGTTATACTTTTTATTGGGGTTCTTGGTGGTTCTAAGAGTATGACAAAACCATTAGAGTTCTTAAAATCTCAACAAGTTAAGTTGGCAGATAAAAAAATACAAAATCATCATATAACAGTAACTTCTATAAAAGAGTTAGATGCAGAGTTAAAAAAGTACAAAGGTAAACATATAATGCTAGACTTTACAGCAAAATGGTGTACAGCTTGTAAAGAGTTAGAGGAGGTTACCTTTTCTGATAAAAGAGTTATAGAAAAGATGCAAGAGTTTGTGGTTATAAAAGCTGATATAACACAAAATACTCAAGAACAAAAAGATTTGAGTGCTAAGTATGGTGTATTTGGACCACCTGCTATACTTTTTATAGATAAAGATTCTAAGGTTATAAATTCTAAAACAATTATAGGTTTTATAGAACCAGATGCCTTTTTAAAGCATCTTAACTCTCTATAATCTTAGCTACATTTTTTGAACTTCCATGTTTAAGATACTTTCGTAACTCTTTAGAATCTTCTAAGAATCTAGTTGTATCGTAAGATTCAAAAGCATGAACTAAGTTTTCAACAGTTACATTGTCTTGTATAAATTCTGGATGCATTGAACGGTGTTGAAATTTTTTAAACATAATATTACTAAGACCAATGTACTCTAGTTTAACAAGTCTTGAAGCTATAAAGTAATCTAACGATTTTGCAATATATGTAAGTATAAAAGGTACACCTATGATAGAAGCTTCTAAAGTAGCTGTTCCACTACATATAAATGCAAAATCTGTCTCTTTTAAACTTCTATGTGCATCATAGCTAATAGTAAAGTTATCTAAATCTCCATAAACTTCATCTACATCTTTTTTAGAAAAATGGTTAGGTATAACTATGGTTGAGTTTATATTCAACCTTTTTTGTACCTCTTTAAAGATAGGCATAAGCTTCTTAATCTCGCCTTTACGGCTACCTGGCATAAACACTATGTTGTCTGTTTTATAGCTCATCTCATCTTTAAACTCTGTTATTTGGTCAAGTAATGGATGCCCTACATAACTGATGGGAGCATCTTTAGAGTAATGTTTTTGCTCAAAAGGTAGTATAGAAGCTAAATGGGTTACAGTTTTTTCAAGAATAGGTATCCGTTTTGGTTTCCATGCCCAAGCTTGAGGTAGTATGTAGTATATAATCTCTTTTTTTGGATATTTTTTTCTTATCTTTTTAGCAAGTGGAAGGTTAAAACCTGATGAGTCTATAAGTAGCACCTTATCTACATCTTTAGCCAAGTCAACCATCTGTTTGTTTAGTTTTAGAAAGTATCTAAGCTTTTTTATAGCATCTACAAACCCCATAATCGCAAGACTTTGTAGGTCTACTATAGGATCACCTAAATCTTTATCAAATATCCCAACAAACTCAATCTCTTTGGTTAATTCTTTCTTTATAGATTTTAGATGAACATTTGCAGAGTGTTCCAATGCACTTACTAAGATTTTCATAAATAGCCTTTAAAACGGTATAATAATGAAATTATAACGAAGGTGGTCTATAATGGTAATAAAAAATGCAATTATATGTGATGGTGATGGTAAAAGAGATGGTAATTTTACCATTGAAGATAGAACAGATAAGGTTATAGATGCTAATGGTGCATACCTTATCCCAGCTTTAGTTGATTTAAATGTTAGACTTAAAGATGGTGTACTAAACTCAAAAAATATTAAAAATATCTCTGATATTGCAAAAAGTGGTGGTGTAGGGCATATAGTTTTAAATGCAGATTCTGATCCTGCTATAGATAGTGAGGGTAACTTAGAGTTTGCTCAAAATGGTCAAAAAGATGCAACAGGTGCAAAAGTTAGTTTGATGCTTAACTCTTTACTAGATGATGGTAGCTTAAGTAATATTGCGATTTTACTTAAAAAAGGTGCAGTTAGTCCATATATGAGTACAGTAGCTAAAAATGATGTAGCGATTAAAGTAGCTGAATATGTACAGATGTATGGTAATACTCTTTTTTGTAAAGCAGAAGACAACTCTCTTAAAAACAGTGGGGTGATGCTAGATGGTGATATAAGTAGTTCTCTAGGTTTAGCTGGTATCCCTGACCTTAGCGAAGTTTTACATGTATCTCGTATGATAGAGATAGCAAGACATTTTAAGATAAAGATACTTTTTAAGTCTATAGCATCACCTCGTTCTATATCGTTAATAACACAAGCGAAAAAAGAGGGTGTAGAGGTTAGTTGTGAAGTTTCTCTGCATCATCTTGTAAACTCTGATGAGGCTTGTTTAAACTTTAACACCACTGCAAAACTAGACCCACCACTAGCATCTAAAAGTGATGTTAAACTACTTCAAGATGCATTAAAAGATGGAGATATAGACATACTAACTACTCTACACCAACCAAGTTCAGTAGTAAACAAAGAGGTTGCATTTTTCAATGCATCTTATGGATGTGAATCATTAGCAGATGCTTTACCTCTATACTACACCAAACTTGTAAAATCTGGTTTAATCACTATGGAGAGATTAGTAGAGTTAGTTTCTATAAATCCATCAAAAATCATAGGAAAAAAAGTAGGTTATATACTTTTTAATCCAGAAGAAAAGAGTGTGATAAACAACACAAATTCGATGTATGATACACAAGAGATTTATGGTGAAGTTATAAATTTATTTTAATAAATATTAAGAGGGGTAGATTAAGGGCTAAATAGCCCTTAATCTAAGTGTTTGTGTTATTGTTGAACTTCTACAACAACTATAGTCATAGTATATATTTTAAAAAGTGTTTGACTTATGTATATAAATAATATATAATTTAAAGATATAAACTTCTAAAAAGGACTTGATTATGCACTCATTAGCACAACTTCAAAAACAACAAGTAGGGCTTAGGCTTCCTGTTTATTTAATTGAACAGATAGATGAATTTACAAAAGAGTATAATTTAAATAGAACGGATATTATCATAGAGTCTATAAAATCTTATATAGAAAAACAAGAGGCAGAAGAGTTTTATAGAAGTTTTGATGAGGGATGTAAACAGCTAAAAGAGATACTAGATGATCCAAAAAAGGCTGATGAATTAGAAACACTTGATGAGTTTTTAGATGGTCTTTAATGTTATCCCATTAGATAGTTTTAAGCAAAATTTTAAAAAATTACAAAAAAAATATAGAAATATAAAAAATGATTTTAAGAAATTGACATTAGAATTAAAAAATAACCCACAAAAGGGAATCGCCTTAGGGCATAATTGTTATAAATTTAGGGTAGCAAATTCATCTGTACCTACTGGTAAAAGTGGAGGTTTTAGAACGATTTACTATTTTATAGATAAAAGTCATAACATTTATCTTATAGCTATTTATTCTAAAACTCAAAAAGAAAATATATCTGAAAATGAATTATTGCAACTTTTAAAACTAAATGGTTTAGATAGATGAGTGAATACCTACAATCAGAACTCCCAGCGATAGAGCTTTTCAA